>CAMOXW010000084.1 GCA_946629405.1 uncultured Ruminococcus sp. | reverse complement strand
TTCCGCAGGAAACGAATGTGCATGAGAGCAGCATTGCTGCTGCGAGAACTGAAATAGACTTTTTCATAATTATCCTCCTTAAAGATCACTTAACTCTTGTGAAGGTACCTTTCTCTCCGTCAGAATCAGTCATTGTGAGTGTATCACCGTCTATTTCGACCTTTGTGGGCTCATCACCCTCATCGTCAAGGCTGGTGGATAAGGTGCCTTCCTTTTCGTCGTATTCATAAGTTCCGTTACGAATAAAAGTGAGAACGGTACTGTCTGCACTTTTGAAGTTGAATACAGCACTTCCCTCATCGTCAGTCAGACCCATATACTCTGCGAAGTCAGACGAGTTGTATTTACCGTAGACAGAGCTTTCGTCAGCCTCACCGATACGTTCAAATTCTATCTTTCCGGCGATAGTAGTACGCTTCCGTCATAGGTAAAGGGAACAGAATTTCCGTTCCATACAACAGTATCTTCGCCGACAGTTACCATTTCTGAGAAGTCCATATCTGCGTTAAGGAGCATTTTATTGTCCGAGGTAAACTCAATGGTGATGTTTTCGGCAGGAGCGTCCCATTCCTCTGAGAGTTCCTTTGCATAATCTTCTCCGGCGCTCCAGACGCCTATGATACTTTCTTTTTCGTCGTCATCCTTGCTTCCGCAGGAAACGAATGTGCATGAGAGCAGCATTGCTGCTGCGAGAACTGAAATAGACTTTTTCATAATTATCCTCCAAAAATAATAATATACAATTGGATTATATCGCTTTTCCGCGGTAAAATCAACACAAACCGCATTTTTTCTCTCATTTGCACATTTTTCCGTGCACTATCCGGTGATATTTTGTTCTGCTCGTGTACGGCGGTAAAAATCACCAAAGTTTTATGCTGTGCGGCAAAAAAGCTGATAAAATCGCAGAAAATTCAAGTTAAAACTAAAAATAAAATAATTTCCTTGCAATCATTTGTTGATTATGTTATAATTGAAAACGGTTTTGCGTTTTCTTGTTTATTTATAAATAAGAAGCGCTGAAAATGGTTCAATGGAGGTTTTTATATGTCAGCAGCACAGATATTTGCCGTAGTCATATTCGCGGCAATGTTCGTGATGATCGTTCTGGACAAGATCGAACGTCACTATGTTACGCTCGGAAGCGGTGTCCTGACACTTGGTGTTGTGTTCGGTATCTGCATGAGGAGCGGCAAAGCCGTCTGGGATACCCTCGCTCTTGAAGGCTTCACAAAGAAGGACTTCTGGTATCAGGTCGAGGAAAGCGAGAGCAAGGGCATAAACTGGGCGACTATCATATTCATCGCCGGTATGATGGTAATGGTCGAGGGCATGGCTAAGGCAGGATTTTTTCGCTGGCTCTGCATGAAGATCGCGTTTATCGTAAAGTGCAGGACGGTCCCGATATTCGTTACCTTCACGGTAATGTCCGCTGTTCTTTCGATGTTCATTGACAGCATCACGGTCATACTTTTCCTTGCAGCGGTAACGGTCGAGCTTGCACAGCTCCTGAAGTTCAATCCTATCCCGATGATACTCTCCGAGATATTCTGCGCCAATCTCGGCGGAAGCGCAACTATGTGCGGAGACCCGCCTAACATCATCGTTGGTACATCAATGGGCTTCTCGTTCTTTGATTTTCTCACGAATACAGGCGTTTGCGCGGGGATCTGCCTTGTTGTATCTGTACTGTTCCTTTACTTCGCGTTCCGAAAGGAGCTCGTTTCGTCAAGTGCTGAGAAGATAGATATCTCAAAGCTTCCCAAGCCCTCTGAGGCTATCACGGACAAGCGCAGCTTCATCATCAGCAGCATAATTTTCGGCTGCGCGGTAATACTTCTCATAACCCACTCCACAACTCACCTTACTGTTGCGGCTATCGGACTTTTCATCGCAGTTATAACTCTCCTGACCTCCGCAAAGGATGCTCCGGAGCTGCTTAAAAAGGTCGATTACAAGACCCTGCTGTTCTTCATCGGACTTTTCGTCGTGGTCGGAGGACTTGAGGAGACCGGTATACTTGAGCTCATCGCAAAGTTCATCAAGAACATCAGCGGCGGCAAGCCCATGCTCATGGTTGCGATAATCCTCTGGGTATCGGCTGCTGCAAGCGCATTCGTTGACAACATCCCATTCGCAGCAACTATGGTGCCTGTTATCGAGAGCCTTGCCGAGACTACCAGCGTGAGCCGCAGCACACTTGCCTGGACGCTTTCTATCGGTACCGATATCGGCGGAAGCGCAACTCCTATCGGAGCCTCAGCAAACGTTGTTGGCACATCAGTTGCCGCAAAGAACGGCTACCCGATAAGCTGGGGAAGATACTGCCGCAGGATAGCCCCTGCAACAGTTCTTGTACTTGCGATATCCACCGGCTATCTGTTCATAAGATATCTTTGATAATTAAGGAGGAATATCATGGCACAGCTCATAATTTCAGTCGGACGTGAATTCGGAAGCGGCGGCAGAGTTATTGCCGAAGCCCTCGCCAAGAAGTTCGATATCCCGATATACGACCGTCATCTCATCACTGAGATCGCCGAAAAAACCGGCCTTACTCCGGAGGAGATCGAGAAGTATAACGAAAATCCCAAGCACAGGGTGATCTCCCGCTCGGTAAGAGGTTTCAGCAACTCGATCGAGGACAACATCGCTGAGATGCAGTTTGATATAATCGACAAGAAGGCACAGAGCGGTGAATCCTTCGTGGTCGTGGGACGCTGCTCCGAGACAAAGCTCAGGAAGTATCCTGCTCTCGTATCGCTGTTCATCCTCGGCGACATGAGCGAGAAGATCAAGCGCGTCATGGAGGTATACAGCCTTTCCGAGGACGAAGCAAAGAAGCTTATCGAGAAGAAGGACAAAAAGAGAAAGCGCTATCACAACTACCACTGCTCAGGTCACTGGGGCGATTCCCGACTTTATGACCTCAGCATAAACAGCAGCCGCCTCGGCATCGACGGCACTGTTGAGTGCCTTGCCGGATACATCAGGGCAAGGATAGAAAAATAAAGCTCAGGACGGCATTAAGCCGTCCTTTTTTCGTATCATCCCTGCCTGCCATTATATTCCAGCCGTCTTACTGATTATCCGACCGTTTCTCCGGCAATAATAAGGGCAACGAAACGGCTTGCCGCAGCCAGAAGCGGCGTGGGAGAGATATGGCTTACAACAAGGTCGTTATATCCGGCATAAACACCTCCGAGCTTACTGTACTGAAAGAGGAGGAAAAGATCGCGCTTCTCAGGGAGATACGCGAGACCGGCAGCAAGGAGGCGCGGGACAAGCTCATACGCGGTAATCTGCGCCTTGTACTCAGCGTGATACAGAAGTTCACAGGCAGGGGAGAGGACATTGACGATCTGTTCCAGATCGGTGTAGTCGGGCTGATAAAGGCTATCAATAACTTCGACCTTACGAAGGAGGTGCGCTTTTCGACCTACTGCGTGCCGATGATAAGCGGTGAGCTCCGCCGGCACCTAAGGGACTACAGCACCGTCAAGGTCAGCCGCTCGATGCGTGACCTTGCATACAAGGCGATACAGGCGAAGGAGAGACTTACCACTGAACTTGACCGTGAGCCGAAGATAGAGGAGATAGCCGCGGCAATAGGCGAAAAACGGCAGGACGTCGTGATAGCGCTCGAGAGCATCAGCGATCCGGTCTCACTCTATGACCCGATCTATTCCGATTCGGAGGATGCGGTCTATGTCATTGACCAGATCAGTGACCGGAATGACGTTGAAAGCTGCATGGATGAGATCGCGATCCGCGATGCTATCAGGGCGCTCGGGGAGCGTGAGAGGACTATCCTGAATCTCCGCTTCATCAGGGGACGCACTCAGGTAGAGGTCGCAAATGAGATAGGCATTTCTCAGGCACAGGTCTCCCGCCTTGAAAAAAGTGCCATAAACCGGATAAAAAGCAGCCTCTGACCAGTAGGAGCGCAATTGGTCAAATTCTACAAAAAGTCCGTTAGGCAGAACTTTTTTCGGTATTCGCTTGACTTTTTCTGTGATATGTAATACAATAATTATATCAATAATTAGGAGAGTGCATACCAATGAGCAAGGTTAAGGATTTCTTTGCAAACCTTAAAAAATCCACTAAGATCACACTCATATCATGCGCGAGCTTTGTGCTCATGACCTTCCTGATACTCTGCTTCTTCATTGTTTCACCGATAACTCCCTCCGACAAGGCGGGAAATACCTACGGCAGAGAGAGCGTTTCACCGGAAGGCAGCACTGTAAGCGCAGATGTTACCACGCTTGTGGGCGGTGAGACCGTTGAGGTCTCCAAGGGTACCACACGCAATGCTACAACTACTGTGACTACTACACATAAGGACTATGAGATCATCATTACTACCGGTACAGGCAGATACGACGAATACTACGAGGAAGGAAAGCTGAATACCGGAGGATTTACAGGAGAATACCAGGTAGATCCCTTTGTGCCCGTGACTGAACAGCCTACAGAGGCTTATACAGGCGGATATGAGCCTACGACCGGCTATGAGCCTGTTGAGGACCCGACTGAGCCATACACCGGTGAGGACCCGACTGAGCCGCCCACGCAGGAGCCTCAGCCTATTACCGAGCCGATAACACAGGCACCTACTGAGCCTGTCACGCAGGCTCCTACACAGGCGCCTGACCCGCCGGTTCCCACTCCGACTGAGGGCGGAGAATCAAGCTGGTAAGAAAAAAAGCTGCCCGATGAGGCAGCTTTTTTATGTACATATCAGAATACGGCTTTTTTTATCATGTCGAGCTCCTTGAGCGAGATGCAGTTCGGGAATCCCTCGTTCTTCATGATAGAGAGCATTTCGTCAATCTCAGCCCAGCCGACCTCAGCGACCTCGGAAGGCTGAAGGACAAGGTCGTCCTCATGGATATCGCCGCGGTAGAGATAGACTGCGCTAAGCTCGTTGTCGTTGATATCGCCGTATTTCGTGACGTTGTTTATGAGCCCGATGAGCTCCAGCTTATCGCCGGGAATATCCACGCCAAGCTCCTCTTTAAGCTCGCGCACCGCTGCGTGACGGAATTCGCCGCCCTGAGAAACGTGACCGGCTGCCGAAACGTCATAGCAGTCCGGATTGACGTCCTTTTCGTGCGAACGCTTCTGGAGCAGGGCGAATATGCCCATATCACGGCGTTTTATCAGCCATATATGCACTGTCGGATGAAGGTCGCCGTCCCGGTGGACGAGGGAGCGCGGCTTTGCCGTCCTTGTGAGGCGGGAGTGGCTGTCAATGAGGTTGAGGAACTCGTCCTCGAAAAATTCGGCAGAAATAAGATGATTATTATGGCAGCAGGCCTTGAAGACCTCGGATATTTCTGCCACTGTGCCGTTATCGGTCTTCTCGTCGGAAATGTAGAGCCTGAATTCATGCGGTGTATCGAGCGCTGTGAGTGCTCCTGAAAGGCTGTCCCTGTCGGTGATGCTTCTGCCGAGTTTTTCAGAGACCTCGCTGTAGAGCTCCTCGCGGCTTGAAAGCTTATTCAGATAAATTTCGGAAACGTCCATATGTCCCTCCGGACTGCTGTTCGCGGACTGCGCGAGCCCTGTGCCGCGCCTGTTCTGCATATTCAGCTTGATCTTAGCATTGCTATTATATACCTTTGGCCGGAAAATGTCAATATCTTACGGAAATTTTTTTGCGTATGCCCTGACCTGAAAGAGAAGGAGGCTGTGCCTTGAAAAAAGGAATGATCTGTCATCGGGGACTGCTCTACGCGGCAGCAGCAGCCTTCGTGACCCTTATGATATGCTCGAAATCCTCGCCGCTCTATCCGCTGAACGACTGGGTAGACGCGAATACATATCTCACGGTCGGAAGGGGGATGCTGCATGGGAAGCTGCCCTACCGTGACCTCTATGAGCATAAGGGGCCGCTGCTCTATATGCTTCACGCCGCAGCCGCAGCGGTCAGCAGGGAGTCGTTTCTTGGCGTGTTCATCATCGAGCTCATTGCCTGTACAGCCTTTCTGTATGAAGCAAAAGTGCTGCTTGGCGGAAAGCAGAGGATATGGCTGCTGCCGCTGATAGCCGGTGCGGTATATGCCTCAAAGGCCTTCTGCCACGGCGACAGTGCTGAGGAGCTCTGCCTTCCGCTGACGCTCGGAGCTTACATGATCGGACTTAAAACTGTGCGCGGAGAAAATACACTTGACGGGCGGAAATGGTTCCTGCTCGGCATCCTCGGGGGAGCAGTGTTCTGGGTGAAGTACACATTCACAGGGGTGATCTCTGCTGCTGCCGGTGCAGGCATCTTTGCCGCTGTACGCAGGGGAAAGGCAGCAACACTCGTGCAGGGAATATCGCTGTGTGTCCTCGGGGGAGCAGCCGCAAGCTTGCCGGTGATAGTGTATTTCGGCGTGAACGGCGCGATAAGCGACCTTTTCTCGGTGTATTTCTACGACAACCTTTTCCGCTATACCGAGCCGGACGGGAGCTTTTTCAACCACTTGACTGACGGACTGAATTTTTGCCTGCTGTTCATGACTGTGCCGTTCATACTTGTCTGTACGGGGCTGATGATCCTTGCGCTGCGCGGGGAATACGCGATTCTTGCTTATTATTCGGCTTCACTGGTGCTTATGATACTGTCCGTGTTCGGAGGACACTCAAGCTTCCAGTATTACCCGCTCGCAATGGCAGCATTTGTCCCGCAGTCAGTGTGCGCTATTGCTGATGCGGCGGAGAAGTATTCCACAAAGCTGAGCTTCTCCCGGCGCACGGAGGCTGTTCTGGCGGCGGTCAGCATTGTCATCTGCGGAGCGTGGTGCTATGGGACGATCCGGAACGTCTACCTCATGAAATGCGGCAGGGATGAGCTCCCGCAGTATCGTTTTGCGGATATGATAGAAGAAAACGGCGGCGGCAGGCTCCTCAACTACGGCTTCATCGACGGCGGATTCTACCTCACAGCGGGGCAGGTCCCGGAGTTCAGGTACTTTTGCCTCAACAACATGGACAACCCGGAAATGGCTGCTGCACAGGACTACTACGTCAGCAGCGGTATGGCAGATTTTGTGGTAACGCGCAGTTCTGAGCCTGTATCAGAGTTCAGCTTCCCCGGATATGTTCTCATCGGACGCGAAGAAATGTGTTATTATGACAAAAAATTTTATTACTTTTTGTTTAAATACGCTGAAAATGACGCAAATAATCTTTCAGCTATTGAATAATATAACAATTTATGATATAATATATATGCAGCAATATTTGACAGTATAAATCATGCTATGCCCTATATGGCGGAAAAGAGGTGTTTCATGACCCCGATGGAGGAATTTATTTCGGTCTATACCGAAAATATCAAACGCGGAGGCGCTGACAAGCTTCTTGAATATCTGAAGAAAAGCGATTTCTTTACTGCTCCCAGCAGCACGCGCTTTCACGGCGCTTATGAGGGAGGTCTTGTGCAGCACAGCCTCAATGTCTACTACTGCCTGAAAGATTATCTCTCCCGTCCGCGTACAAAGGAACTATACGGCATGGATTACTCGGAGGAGACCATTGCTCTCGTTGCGCTGCTGCACGATGTCTGCAAGGTCAACTTCTATACGGTTGACTACCGCAACAGGAAGAACGACGAGACCGGTCAGTGGGAGAAGGTGCCGTATTATACGGTCAATGATACTCTGCCCTATGGCCACGGCGAAAAGTCTGTATATATACTCTCGGGCTTCTTCTACGGAGAAGACAGGCTCACCCGCGAGGAGGCTTTCGCTATCCGCTATCACATGGGCTTCTCAGGCATTGAGGACAAGAACGTTATCGGCAGGGCACTTGAAATGTACCCACTTGCTCTTGCTCTCAACGTTGCCGATATGGAAGCTTCCTATTACCTCGAAGGAAGTACAGGAAAATAAGCCGCCTACATGGGGATGCGGCACAATGTATTAAAGGAGAATTGAATTATGAACTGGTACGATAATGCCATAATCTATCACATTTACCCTCTCGGATTCTGCGGAGCTCCGAAGTTCAATGACGGCGGTGAGATCGTCTACCGCCTCGATAAGGTGCTCGACTGGATACCGCATTTCAAGGAAATGAACGTTGATGCCGTTTACTTCGGACCTGTTTTCGAGTCCGTTGAACACGGATATGATACTATAGACTACAAGACTATCGACCGAAGACTCGGCGATAACAATTCCTTCCGCTTCATCTGCGACAAGCTCCATGAGAACGGCATCAGGGTCATCCTCGACGGCGTTTTCAATCACGTCGGAAGAAAATTCCCGCAGTTCGTTGACGTGCAGGAAAAGGGACAGGGCTCAGGCTACTGCGGCTGGTTCCAGAACCTTAACTTCGGCGGACAGAGCCCATACGGAGACCCGTTCTGGTATGAGGGCTGGAACGGCTACTATAACCTCGTTAAGCTAAACCTACGCAATGTCGGCGTCTGTGACCACATCATCGACGCTATCAACTACTGGATAGAGTCTTTCGGCATTGACGGCATCCGCTTCGACGCTGCTGACTGTATTGATTTCGATTTCTTCAAGAGGATAAGGAGCTTCTGCAAGGGCAAAAAGCGCGATTTCTGGCTCATGGGCGAGATCATACACGGCGACTACAACCGCTGGGCTAACCCGGAAATGCTCGACAGCGTTACTAACTATGAGTGCTACAAGGGCCTTTATTCCTCGCACAATGATAAGAATTACTTCGAGATAGACTACTCTATCAACCGCCAGTCAGGTATGAACGGCGGTATCTACAGGAATATCAACCTCTATAACTTCGTCGATAACCACGACGTCAACCGCCTTGCGAGCACTCTTATCAATCAGGCTCACCTTCCGCTCGTGTATACCCTCATGTATACCATGCCCGGCATACCGTCCATTTACTACGGAAGTGAGTATGGCATCCAGGGCAGAAAGGAGAACGGCTCCGACGATAACCTTCGCCCCTGCCTGCATCTTGCCGATATGGAGCGTGAGAATATAGAGCTCTATCACCATATTGTGAAGCTCGGACGCATCTACCGCGCTTATCCCGCCCTCCGCACCGGAGGATATGAGCGTATCCATATCACAAATCAGCAGCTCCTGTTCAAGAAGGTGCTCGGCGATCAGGTGGTCTACGTTGCACTCAACCTCTCGGATTATCCCTACGATTTCAGCTTCGGCACTCATCTTGACGCTCTGGTGGATGTCCTCAGTGCCTCCAGGATCAATGTTGAGAACGGCTGTGCAAAGTTCACCCTCCAGCCCTTCTCGTCAATGATAATCGTTTCTGACGATATCGTGAACAACATTTCTGATGAGATTATCAAGGCGGAAGCTCCCGCTGAGAAGGAGACCGAGATCGTCAAGGGCGCAAGATACCGTCATTTCAAGGGCGGTGAGTATGAGCTCATCGACGTTGCCCGCCACAGTGAGACCAACGAGGAGCTTGTTATTTACCGCTCACTCAGTGACGGTCAGGTATGGGCAAGACCTAAGACCATGTTCACCGGAAAAGCCGGCGACGTCAGACGCTTTACCAAGCTCGACTGAATGATCTGAAAAAAGCCGCCAATAATACAGTTATTCGCTTACGGCAGTTTTACGGTTAATTATCGGGGGAAACCTTTCTGAGGAAAGGTTCTCCCCCGAACCCCTTTCCAAAGACTTTTGGCATGGGTTTTCCCCGAAATGGTATATACTATCCTAAAACAACAAAAACTGCCGCTGTAATTACAGCGGCAAATTTTTATACCATTTCGGGGAAAACTAAAGATAAAAGTATTTGAAGGGGAGTTTGAGGGTGACTTTTTTCAAAAAGTTCCGCCCTCAATAATTGACCGTAATACTTCAATAGCCGTATAACTGTATTATTGGCGGATTTTATTAGTCTTTAGTATAGTGGACTTGTGTGTATGCGCCGCTTTTTGGAAAAGTAATGGTGGCGTCGAGAGTATAGCCGCCGTCCTTCCATGCGGTCACGATGGTATCGCTTCCTTCCTGCTCGGCATCTTTGGTGCGCGTGCCGAAGCATTCGTCGAATTTTTCGATACTTGCTCTATAATCACTTGCGATCGTGCTTGCTGAGTCGTATTGAGACCACGTCTGGAAAAACATAATGTACCAATCCAGAAGCTCCTGATCCTTGTTGAAGGACATATTAAGCGTGTAATCACTGCCGTCTATGGATATAGGTACCTTTACGGCGTAGATTTTTTCTGCCTTTTCTTTAGCGTCTGCAAGCCCCATAAATCCGTCACCGAAGGGATAGAGCGCGAAATCGGGGACATAACTGTTTATCTCCTTTGCGGTTATCGTGCCGTCGCCGTTCTTGTCAAAGCTCAGGTCACTCCATGAGGTGAGCTCGAATTTGCCTGTTTCGCCTATTTCGCCCTCGTCGTATACTGTGACCTTGCTTCCGCTGTCGCTGCTGTCACTTCCGCAGGCGGTCAGGGAAGCAAGCGCTGCGGCTGCTATAATTCCTGATAATAGTTTTTTCATAAATATAAACCTCCTTTTTAGTACCGTTTGGTACTAATAATACAATTATAGTCCAAAACTGCGTTAAAGTCAATAGTACCGAAAGGTTCTAAACCTTTTTCAGCACTTTCGACAAACACAGGAGGTCGTTTTTATGTATTTTCAAAGGCTGAAGGATCTGCGTGAGGATATGGACATGAACCAGACCCAGATCGCAGAGCTCCTTTTCACGAGCCAGACAGTGTACTCCCGCTATGAACGCGGCTTCAGGACTATTCCGGTCGAGGATCTGCTTATCCTTGCAGACTTTTACAACGTCTCAACGGACTATATCCTCGGCAGGACGAACTGCAAGACCGTTCAGAAAGGATAGGGGAATATTCACCGAAAAACCGGCAGCTTTGAGCCACAATATAGTAAAAACGGAGGTTTGAAGGCGGAAAATTGTAAATTTTCTTTGTACGCCCTTTACAAGTTCTCCAAAATGATTTATATTATAATGTGGAAAAATTACATCTTACACGCGCAGGAAGGCATTATTCTGCGCGGGGATTTCTTACGGAGGTTATTTTTAATGAGCAGAAAAAGCAGCTTCAGAAACCGTACAGCTTCTGCAGTCGCCGCTGCTGTTATCGCGGCAGCTTCATTCGCACCCGCAGCTCTCAGGCTTGCGCCCCTCAACGCTTTTGCCGGCGAGCAGCTCGGTCAGACAGACTTTGACGAGGGTATCGGTCTCCCGTGGCATATCGTTGAGTCCGCACCTGGTGAAATGGATTTCGAGATCGACAACGGCGTTTATTCAATGACCATCATCAACCCCGGCGGAGCTTCCCGCGGAGGTGAGGACAGGTGGGACTGCCAGTTCCGCCACAGAGGTCTCAAGATCGTTGCCGGTCATCAGTACAAGGTACACTATGAGATCACTGCTTCCAACAGCGGTAAATTCTACACAAAGATCGGCAGCCTTGACGGCAAGGTCGAGCTCTGGCACAATATGTCCACCAATGAGAGCGATTTCGGTGCAAACTGGGATCCCATGCCGATAAATGCAAACGAGAAAAAGACTGTTGACCTTACATTTACTCCCTCGCAGTCAATGGATGTTGCGGAGTGGGCGTTCCACCTCGGCGGCGACGGTCAGTATACTCCCGGAGGCTGCTTCCCTGCGGGCACTGTTATAGAGTTCGACAATATGTCCCTCATTGACCTCACAAGCGATGAAAACGACTACGTTCACCCTGAAAAGTACGAGCGCGCCGGAATCATTACAAATCAGGTCGGCTATTTCAAGGACAGAGCCAAGAAGGCTACCCTCCTCAGTTCTTCAAGCAAGGGAGTGGACTTCGAGATCAAGGACAGCAGCGGTAAAACGGTTTATTCCGGCACAAGTGAGCCCTTCGGCCATGATGAAGATTCGGACGACGATGTTCATATCATCGACTTCTCCGACTTCAACGAGACCGGCACCTTCACTATCGAAGCCGAGGACGGTTCCGAGAGCCATGAGTTCACGGTAGGTGAGCCTGAGTCATATTCAGCTCTGCTGTACGATGCACTCAACTACTTCTACCAGAACAGAAGCGGCATCGAGATCGAGAGCCAGTATATCACCTCCGGCGACAAGAGCGCTCTGGCGCGTGCTGCCGGTCACCCCAAGGATATGGCTGAGATCGAGCAGACATGGGGCTATTCCGGTTCGAGCGGCTCTATCGACGTTACGGGCGGCTGGTACGACGCCGGCGACCACGGCAAATACGTCGTAAACGGCGGCTTCTCCCTCTGGCTTATGCAGAATCAGTACGAAACGGCTGTTAAGTACGGCTTCGAGGACGTTTATGCTGACGGCACTATGAATATTCCCGAGAACAACAACGACTACCCCGACCTCCTCGACGAGGCCCGCTGGGAAATGGACTGGATGTTCTCTATGATAGTTGACAGCGGCGAATATAAGGGTATGGCTTATCACAAGGCTCACGACGAGAAGTGGACTGCCCTTGGCATAGCTCCCGCTGACGATGATATGAAGCGTATAGTCAAGCCTCCGACGACTGCCGCTACCCTTAACTTTGCAGCTTGCGCTGCACAGGCTTCGCGCCTCTGGGAGAAGTACGACAGTTCCTTTGCTGAGAAGTGCCTTGAGGCTGCCGAGAATGCTTATGAGGCAGCTAAGCAGCATCCCAAAATGTTCGCTCCGCTTGATGAGTCTATCGGAGGCGGGGCTTACGGTGACGACGACGTTGAGGATGAGTTTTACTGGGCAGCCTGCGAGCTTTTCCTTGCTACAGGCGATGACAGCTATTATGAGGATATGAAGGATTCTGACTATTTCCTTGATGTTCCTACTTCCCTTAACGGCGGCGAGAGCGTCGACTCCGTCGGAAGCTTCGACTGGGGACATACTGCCGCGCTCGGTACGTTCAGCCTCGCGCTCAACGAGAAGTCCCTCAGCGGCAGCGATTTCGACGACGTTAAGGAAAACATCGTCAAGGCTTCAGAGCACTACATAGACATGGAGGGCGAACAGGGCTACGGTCTGCCCTACGCGCAGAGCACTCTCAGCTATAACGACAAGGACAAGGGCTACCTCTGGGGCTCAAATTCCTTCGTAGCTGATAACGCGATCGTCTGCGCTTATGCTTACCTTCTCACCGATGACGACGACCACATGGACGGCGCTATCGGCGGTATAGATTACATCCTCGGCAGAAACGCTATGGATTACTCCTACGTTACCGGCTACGGCTCACACGCTGTCGAGTACCCGCACCACCGCTTCTGGGCTTGGCTCATCGACGAGAGCTTCCCGAAGGCTCCAAACGGCGTTATGAGCGGTGGTCCGAATTCAGGTATGCAGGACCCGTGGGTACAGGGAAGCGGCTGGAAAAAGGGCAAGATCGCTCCTCAGAAGTGCTACCTCGACCACATCGAGGCATGGTCCGTAAATGAGTGTACTATCAACTGGAACGCATCACTTGCGTGGCTGACAGGATTCGTCGCACAGAATAACGGCGGTATCGAGGTAGGCGCGGTCAACCAGTCCGAGAAGAAGGAGACTAAGACCACCGAGGCTGCAACAGAGAAGGAG
>CAMOXW010000083.1 GCA_946629405.1 uncultured Ruminococcus sp. | reverse complement strand
TTTGATACGGGCATTTTTCCGCAGTGTCTCATTTGCTTTGACTGCAAGCGGAATCAGTGCCGTTGTCTGAACATCTCCGAGTTTCAGTTCCATAATCCGTATATTTTCACTACGTCCTTGAATTCCACTGCTGACATTCTAATTCCTCCCGTTTATATATGGTTAGCATATGCAAACTACATTTCTATTATAGCATATGCTAACTTAAATTTCAAGAAGTCCATGAAAAAAAGCCGTCCAAGAATGAACGGCTTTCTCAAATTATTTCGGTACTGTTTTTTCCTCTTTGAGCGTCTTGATACCGAATACAAAGTACATGATATGGTATGAAGTACGACAAAAAAGGCTGCGTAACCGCATAGGTTACGCAACCTTATCTTCAAATCTTAAATACTTCTATATCGGCACACCTCTGATGTTTGCGGGCTTTTCGGATCAGGAGCACTGCTCCCCATGACTGTCAAGGTAAATTTCAGCAATGAGCAGATACAATACTGCTGACTAATTTCTGAAAAAAATCTCTTGCAATATGCAGCGGAGTATGATATAATAAATTGTAAGTGTGCTTTTGGCACATCTGATAAAACTATTTATTCTATGAAAAGAGGAATTGAAATGCCTGCTAATATTGTTGTCGGAACTCAGTGGGGCGACGAGGGAAAGGGTAAGATCATTGATATCCTTGCCTCCCGCGCAGACGTCGTCGTGCGTTCACAGGGCGGTAACAACGCCGGTCATACTGTTGTAAACAACGGTGAGGTCTATAAGCTTCACCTTATCCCATCCGGTATTCTCTATCCGGACACACTCTGCCTTATCGGTGCCGGCGTAGTGCTCGACCCGAAGGACTTCATCAGCGAGCTTGACGACCTTGCTTCTAGAGGTATAAAGACTGAGGGACACCTTAAAGTTGACCCGCGTGCTCATATTGTTATGCCGTGGCATATAGCCCTTGACGGCCTCTCGGAGACCTTCCGCGGCGGCAAGGACATCGGTACCACCAAGCGTGGCATCGGTCCCACATATATGGATAAGTACGAGCGCTGCGGAATCCGTATGTACGACCTCGTTCATCCTGACGTGCTGGCTGAAAAGATCCAGTCTACAGGCAAGCTCAAAAACAAGATAATTACCGAGGTATACGGCGGCGAGCCTTTTGATCTTGACGCAGTTACTAAGGAGTACACCGAGTATGGCAAGCGTCTTCTTTCCTATGTGGACGACGTTTCAGTTCTGACTTTCGACGCTCATAAGGCTGGCAAGACGATTATGTTCGAGGGAGCTCAGGCTACTCTGCTCGATATCGACTTCGGTACTTATCCCTATGTTACGTCATCTCACCCGCTTTCGGCCGGTGTTTGCGTAGGTACAGGCGTAGGCCCGAAGGTCATCACTAATATCATCGGCGTGGCAAAGGCTTATACGACTCGTGTTGGCAAGGGACCATTCCCGACAGAGCTTGATGATGCTACAGGCGACCAGATAAGAAATGTCGGCGGTGAATTTGGTACAACTACCGGACGTCCCAGAAGAACAGGCTGGTTCGATGCAGTTATCGTGCGCCATTCCGTAAGAGTCAATGGTCTGGACAGCCTTGCTATCAACAAGCTGGATACTCTGGCAAATATTCCCACTCTCAAAATGTGCGTAGCTTATAAGAAGCCTGACGGAACTGTTACTGAGAACTTTCCGGCTACCCTTGAGGAACTCGACGGCTGCACTCCGGTTTATGAGGAATTCCCTGGATTTACTGAGGATATCTCAAAGTGTGCAAGCTTTGATGAGCTTCCGGAAAACTGCAAGACATACATCAGACGGCTCGAAGAGCTTGTTGGCTGCCCTGTGAGCATGGTCGGAATCGGCCCTGACAGGTCGCAGATACTGGAGAGATAATATGAGGGGCGCCGCAAGAGCAGCCGCAGCCGCAGCAGTCCTTGCCTTCTGCTGGGCTCCGGCAGGCGTGTTCGGAACTTCCGCTTATGCTGCAGTTTCGACGTATTCATCATCTGAATATGCAAGTTTTTCAAGCACGGCAGAGGCTGGAGTTTACCTCCGTGAATGTATGACCAAGCGTCAGACTGACGTGAAATTAGCCATTCCCAACGACAGCAGCTATACCTACGCGGAGGAGGTAGACAGGCTATTTACTGAGGCTCTCAGGGAGACAGGCAACGGCTCCGAGGGCGATTATCTCCGGCTTTCCGTGAAGTCTTACACTGTTTCGGGGCAGTCAAGCACCAAGACGCGCCGTTACTCCTTCACGATGGATTACCATACGACAGGTGAGCAGGAGGAATTTGTTGAAAAAAAATCTGCGGAGGTACTTGATTCTCTTGACCTTGAAAGCAAGAACGATTACGAGAAAATAGGCGCAGTCTATGACTTTGTGGCAAGCTGCGCGGACTACGCAACTGATCTCACGGAGCCGACAATTTTCTCGGCATACGGTGCTCTTGCAAACCAGTCCGTCGTATGTCAGGGTTATTCTCAGCTTCTCTACAAGCTCCTCACCGATGCTGGGATCTCATGCAGAGCAGTTCTCGGAGAGGGCGTCAACGGCGACGCTGAAGGAGTAGACCACGTCTGGAACATTGCTGGTATTGACGGAGTGTACTATCTCCTTGACGCTACATGGGACTCTAACCTTGGCGGTACGCGCCATTTCTTTCTCCGCGGCAGCGAGGACTTTGACACTGTAAAGCCGTATTCTCACGTTACAAGCACCGGTCAGGCAGATAATCTTGTTTTCAGGCCGGACTATACCTCGACTGAGTTCACATCAGCCTACCCGATAGCAAAAACTGCCTATGCTCCGCCCAAAACAAGCGGTCTCGGTGATCTTGATGATGACGGTATGGTTACAGCGAAGGATGCATCAAAGCTTCTTGCAGCCTATGCCGATCTGGGCGATAACGGTACATTTACCGCAGAGTTTATCGCTATAGCCGATGTGAACAGCAATGGCATTGTCAATGCTGTTGATGCTTCCTATATCCTGAAATACTATGCGGCAACAGCGGAAGATCCGTCGCTTATACTTGAAGATTATGTTAAAACTCTGAAATGAGGTGGATAAAATGAACGAAGAAAACACCTACGGCTCCGGTTTGCCGGATGATATAGAGTATACCGCACCCAAGCAGAAGCTCGGTGCACCGACAGGCGTTTCCGCGCCTGTTCTGGATGATATCGACTATGTAGCTCCGTCTGCGAAGAAGAACGGTCCGACCGGCGTGTCTGCTCCTGTTCTCGACGATATGGACAGCTACGTTCCGGAAAGTGCGAAAAAAGGCGGACCTTCGGGCGTTTCCGCGCCAGTGCTCGATGATATGTCAAGCTATACTCCGTCCGACGGAAAAAGAGGTGCTCCCACGGGAGTATCTGCTCCGGTGCTCGATGATACACCGTATACAGCTCCATCTGCACAGCAGAAGCTTGTGCTTTCTGACGATGACATCGTGAACGCGCTTTCGCCTGAATTAAGGGAAAAATTCGATGAGCTCCCTGCAGATAAGCAGAAGCAGATAATTGAAATGAGAAGAACTCAGCTCGGAGCAGTTGCTCCCGAGGTGCCGATATCTGCACCGGTTCTCGATGAGGATAACTACACCCCGCCCCCGAAGAAGGAGGAGCCTCCAAAGCCCGAAACACCGATATCTGCACCGATACTTGACGACGAACCGGAGGTTCCGAAGTATGAGAGAAAATTTGTAGATGAGGATCTCGAACGTGCTAAGCAGGATGCCCGTAAATCAGTAGCCTCATCTCTTACCTCAAATCAGAAGGATCCGAAAAAGAGCCTCGAAATGATGCTCAAGCTCAAGGAGGAGCGCCAGCAGGAGGCTGCACAGAAGGGCTTCTACATCACTATTGTGATCGCACTGCTCGGCGTGATTGCGGCTGTCTGCTTCTATATGCTTTACTCAGGACAGCTTGGACTGAGTTACAAGGATGGCTTCAGCGGCATTGGTGAAAAGGTGCAGGACTTCTCACTTTACATTGCGCTCGTTGCAGGACTTTGCTCAGTCGCCCTTATAACGGGTGTTGGCGGCCTGAAATCGCTTTGCTCGTTTATATTCCTTCTTTTCAGCATAGTTCAGCTTTTCCCGGGCATCGGTATGCTTCCGCAGCACGAGGGGAGTATGGCTATTGCGGGAGCTCTCTACGGCGGAGCGCTGGTATGCTCGATCGCAGTGTTCATAATGCTCTCCGCAAGCGAATCCGTATCGCTGTATTTTAAACGCAATGATTAAACCAAAAGGGACGCATCTGCGCCCCTTTTTTACATTATTTGCAGGGAATGACCCCTGCTTTTTTCATATGTCAAAGCCCATGCCGCGGAGCATTTTGGTGTCAGCGGAAATGCTGCTGCCGGTCGTTGTAAGCATATCGCCAGTTATTGTTGAATTTGCTCCGGAGAGAAACGCCTCGCTGCCGTTGCTGTCAAGAATCGCTCTGCCTGCTGCGAGCCTGATATCAGCCTCAGGGAGTATGTACCTGAATGCCGCGACAGTCCGAAGGATGTCCTCTGCCGTTACCTCTGGCTGCCCCTCGAGAGGCGTACCCTTGATAGGCATAAGTGCATTTATCGGAACAGAACGTACTCCCAGCTCAGCAAGCTCCAGAGCCATATCAAGCCTGTCCTCCCACGTTTCGCCCATGCCGATTATACCGCCTGAACAAATCTCCAGCCCCTCTGCCTGAGCACGTTTTATGTTGGCGATCTTGTCGTCGAAGGTGTGGGTCGTGCATATGTTGGGGAAGTTCCTCCGTGAAGTCTCAAGATTGCAGTGATAGCGCGAAACACCGGCGCTTTTCAGCTCACGGAACTGCTCAGAAGTAAGAAGTCCGTGCGAGCCGCAGAGAGCGATGCTGACCTCGTGGTTCATCCTGCTGTAAGCCGAAACAGCCTTCCTGAAATCCTCACCGGAAAGAGTTCTTCCGGCGGTCACGATCGAGAAACGGTGGACGCCGCGCTCGGCGTTGCGGCGGCATTCGGCGAGGATAGTCTCCTCATCCAGAAAGCCGTATTCCTTGATATTGGTGCATTTTCCCGCAGACTGGGCGCAGAATTTGCAGTTCTCCGGACATCGTCCGCTTTTGCCGTTAATAATGCTGCAAAGGTCAACATGGCTGCCGCACAGAGCCTTTCTGATAAGGTCAGCGCCCTCCCGCATTCTGTCCAGGGGAGTACTCAGCAGGAACGATACGTCATCGTTGCGTGAGAGGCGTTTCCCGCCGATTATCTCCTCTGCAAGTTCTATAATATCCATAGATATACCTCCTTCTTATATAAAGAATTTGCGCTCCCGGAACGAAGTCCGGGGCAATAACCGACTGGAGGCGGTTATTGAGGACACATTAATTATAGCACAGAAGTGGAAAAATGTCAACCAAACTATAAAATTAAAGTTGACATAAAGGCTTCTGGAAAGGTTCCTTTCAAAGCATTGTAAGCATTGGCGTGGGCGGTACTGAACCGCAAAGCAGGCTGCTGAACGCATACAGAGCCGCTGTTCAATACTCCTGAGCGAGAATTCATAGGTTATTCCGGGGA
>CAMOXW010000082.1 GCA_946629405.1 uncultured Ruminococcus sp. | reverse complement strand
CCGTAGTTATGAAATTCATATTTATTATTCAAGTCCTCGGGGATTGGTAACATTATAGACACCGCCTTATTTTAATAGCTGTTTGCTAATGCAGTTATTAACGATGATGCAACAATTAAATTATAACATATCATGGCTGTTTTGTCAATCGGCATATTTCTGATAAACTGAACTTATAACTTGTCAAGCCTGTTCACAATAAATTTCAGAAAATGTTGCAAATGTCACTATTTTTGTTTGCTGTAATATGGTATAATAATTCCATAGCATTTACAAATACTACTGAAAGAGGTAAACCAGAATGAACAGATTAACAAACGATATATACTACATCGGCGTAAATGACCACCAGATCGACCTTTTCGAGGGGCAGTATGACGTCCCCAACGGCATGGCTTACAATTCTTATATCATCTCCGACAGCAAAATTGCCGTTTTTGACACGGTAGACCGGAATTTTACCGATGAATGGCTCGACAATATAAAGGAAGTCCTCGCTGACCGCTCTCCCGATTATCTCATCGTTCAGCACATGGAGCCCGACCATTCCGCGAACCTCCTCAGCTTTATCACAGAGTACCCCTCGGCTGTTATCGTCGGCAACGCCAAGACTTTCGCAATGATAGCCAATTTCTTCCCGGAGCTTGATCTTTCCGGCAGAAAGCTCGAGGTGAAGGACGGCGACACTCTCTCGCTCGGCAGCCATGAGCTGAAATTCATCTTCGCCCCTATGGTTCACTGGCCTGAGGTAATGTTCACCTATGACAGCACTGACAAGACGCTTTTCTCAGCCGATGCCTTCGGAAAATTCGGCGCTCTTGACGTTGATGAGGACTGGGCTTGCGAGGCTCGCCGCTATTATTTCGGAATTGTCGGCAAGTACGGCGTTCAGGTGCAGGCAGTGCTCAAAAAGGCTGCGGCGCTTGATATACAGATGATCTGCCCGCTTCACGGACCTGTGCTCCGCGAGAATCTGGGGTATTACCTCGGACTTTACGATACATGGTCGTCCTACGGTGTGGAGTCTGAGGGCGTGTTTATCGCTTACACCTCGGTTTACGGCAATACAAAGGGTGCTGCCGAGCTTCTCAGGGACAAGCTCCTTGAAAAAGGCTGCCCGAGAGTTGCTATCGCTGACCTTGCCCGCGAGGATATGGCTGAATCCGTCGAGGATGCCTTCCGCCACGGAAAGCTTGTTATCGCCACAACGACATATAACGCTGATATCTTCCCGTTCATGAAGCATTTCATCCTCGACCTTACTGAGCGTAATTTCCAGAACCGCACTATCGGTATAATCGAGAACGGAAGCTGGGCGCCTGCTGCTGCGAAGGTCGTGAAGTCCATGTTCGAGAAGTCGAAGAATATCACATTCACAGAAACGACCGTTACGATCAGGTCCGCTGTCAAGTCTGAGAATATCGCGCAGATCGAGGCTCTTGCGGACGAGCTCATGAAGTAAAGGAGCAGGCTTATGAAAGTCACACTTAATCCCGACAAGGAAGTGGTTGACAGAATCAAGGAGGGACTCAGGCTCAAGGGCGGCTACTGTCCGTGCAGGCTTGCAAAGACCCCCGAAAATAAATGTATGTGCAAGGAGTTCCGTGACCAGATCGCTGATCCGGATTTCGAGGGCTTCTGCCACTGTATGCTTTATTACAAATCAAAGGAGGACTAAAAATGAACGAGATCGTTATCACTAAGGAGAATTTTGACGAGGAGGTACGCAACTACAGAGGACTTCCAATTTTGCTCGATTTCTGGGCAGGCTGGTGCGGCCCCTGCATGATGCTCGCGCCTATCGTTGAGGAGATCGCTGAGGAGTATGACGGAAAGGTCAGGGTCGGCAAGGTAAACGTCGATGAGCAGCCGGAGCTCGCCGCCGCATTCAATGTTTCAAGCATCCCGCTTCTCGTGGTCGTTAAGGACGGCGCTATCGTCAAGCAGAATATCGGCTACCGCAGCAAGGAGGACGTCCTCGATATGCTCGGACTCTGATGCCTTTCGGCTGGTGCGTGAGGTTGTTGTTGAGGGAGGAACTTTTTGAAAAAAGTTACCCTAATCGGGTCCATCCCCTCTGTCCCTTCGGGACATCTCCCCACCCCGTGGGGAGTCACCCTCAAACTCCCCTTCAAAAACTTTCGACGTTTATTTTTTCAAAAA
Organism: uncultured Ruminococcus sp.; assembly: GCA_946629405.1. The sequence continues at coordinate 7,616 of CAMOXW010000082.1, read as the reverse complement.
TAGAGCGCCCCGGAAATTCTGGGACGCTCGTTTTATTAGTGCGCTCTATTTTTGAAAAAATCATGCTAAAAGTCTTTGGAAAGGGGTCTGGGGTGACTCCCCGCAGTGCGGGGAGATGTCAGCGAAGCTGACAGAGGGGACGGGCGCCTGTTAGGCGGAACCTTTCCTCAGAAAGGTTTTCCCCCAGTAATAGCCACACAAACCCGCCTAAACGCATCAAGGTCTGGTGATGAATATGAACCTCTCGCCGGCAAGCTGGACTATTGCGCCGTTGTCCAGGCGGGTGCTGACGCCGGTGAAGCGGCGGGCGGCTGCGTCGTAGCCGCAGGGGAGTGCCTTGCCGTTGACCCAGGTTCCGTTCCGGGAGCCGAGGTCAGTGATATAATAGGCACTGCCGTCGAAGAATATCATAGCGTGATGCTTCCCGACACGCATATTACGGGTCACCGGAACATCGGGATAAACGGTATTCCCGCTGCTGTCCCTGCCCACTCTGCCGATCGTGCAGGAGCGCCTGGGAACGGGAAATTCAGCGCCGGTAGCTTCGTTCCTGAGGAATGCCGCAGATGTAGGCGGTGCGGTTCTGCGCGGAGGGACATACTCCGGGTACGTTTCTGCCATGCTGCCGGAAAGCGTATCGCTTTCCACATGGATGCTCGTCTCCGAAAAGTTCCGGAGGGGATGGAGGCGGCCCGGACTATTATAAGACGCTGTGAAGGCATCATCCCGCTGGGTAAGCTTCGGAGCAGCCCCGCTTCTTACCGGCACAGCTCCGCTCCGCATGGAAAAGCTCCCGGTATCGTTTGGCAGAGTGACTGCGGCGGTATCGGGAAGCGGAAGCTCGGCGGTTTCCTTTGCCGAAGGCATAAAATTGCTTTCCGCATAAAGCGGCGGGGGGTTGTTTTCCTGCCGGAAATTACTGGTATTGCCGATAAGATCGTCGAGAAATGCGGAAGTTGTTTCGGCTGAGAAGGACTGCTGCTTGCGGATGAAATCGGTGAACGCCCTGATCTTGCCTGTATTTGCGGAGACCTGTGCGCTGCTGACTATCGACATCATGAAGGCGAAGATATTCCTGCTCTCGAGCGGGGAGTAGTTGTTCTGCACCGGACAGAATACCAGCTCGAGCATTCTGCCGTTGATGTTATAGAAGGCGTTGTCGATATCCGCGACGAGCTTCTGCACCGTGAGACGGTTCTCCTCGAGGTTGCTCATTATCTTCAGAAACTGGCGGACAAGCACGAGCGGTTCTTCCTCGGAAAGGATGTTTTTCCGGAAATACTGCGAAAGGGGGATGCATCTGCTGGCGTCGTAGATGACGGTCAGCTTTTCCTCATGGAAGCTTATCGCAGGCATTATCCCCTCGGGCGGCAGGCGCAGGGCGTCAAGCTCGCGGCGGTTAAGGGCTTCCTTCTTTGTCATTGTGCAGACAAGGACATGGCCCTGGCGATAACGTGTGTAGCGGAACTTCATACGGCGATCAGGACCACCCGCTTATTTTTGAAGCCTGTTCGACTGAGTCTGACTGTGCCTTCTTATAGAGCTTGTACGCAGCATCGAGCAGCTCCTTGTATTTCTGGAGATTCTCCTTAGTTACGGTGAAAACGCCGTCCGGAGCGGACATTGCGTGCCACTGGGTAAGAAAGGCATCGGTATCCGCGGCTCTCCATGAGCTCTTGACGTGATCGACCTCGCCGAGAAGCTGAGCCATTAACAGATTGCGCGCGTTTATGTACCTTGCGAGAGCAGACTTGGCGCTTTGAAGTGCGTCAAGGTTGATATTTATATAGTTTCCCATTGTCTGACCTCCGTGTTATTTGAATAGCTCGCTGAGGGATTTATTGTTGTTCTCGACCTGCTCATAGCCGGAAGCGACCCTCAAGCGGAGGAAATTTGCGTAATCTGCAACGATCTGGCGCTGTGCATCAATGCAGTTGCTCTTTATAGAATTGAACAGCGGGATGACCGCCTCACTCGCAGCGCCGTCCCATGAGGCGCTGAGCGAATTTATTGCATCAATGGCTTCCTGTGCGGCATCGGCAATGTTGGTGTTCTTATTGTCGATAGTGTCCGCAAGCGCAGCGACCTGATCTGTAGTTACATGGATCATATTCGTGCCTCCTTATTCGTTGACCTTGGAGCGGTCGATATTCTGGAGCTTGCTCTTTGCCTTGGAAAGGCTCGATATTTTGCTGCTTATGGTGCTTGCGATCTTCTGTTCGGTGTATATTCCCTTGAATTTCGTCCGGAGCTCACTCTCGATATCTGACAGCTCGTTGATAATACTGCTGAGTTCAGTTATGATCGAAGTTACTTCATCCATTTATATCACCCCACAAGATTGAGAATTTGTCTTTCGGCATCTTCAAAACGCTGCGCCGTGTCGTTTAGGCAGTTCGCGCTGTTGTTTATTTTTTCCGACCAGCATATCTTCAGATCGGAGGAAAGCAGGTTCCACAGGTCTGACCATTTCACCTTCCAGTAAAGCCCATCAATGCGTGAATCAAGGCTGTCAAGCCTGCCGTTGATCGCCCACAGTCTTCCGGCAAGAGAGCGGAGGTCATCCGTGTGGAGGCTTATCAGGTTCTGGTCGGCGAGGTAGTTCTGGGCTGCGCGGTAATTGCTGTCGAATGTCATTTTGCACCACTCAATGAAGTCCTTTGCAGCCTGGCGGAGATTTGCACAGAATTCCGCGATCTTCTCCGCTGCCCATTCCTTTATTCCCTCAGCAAGCTTGCATACATAGTCGATAAGATTATTGAATATCCATTCCTTCAGCTCGCCGTAGAACTCCCATGTAACGATGGCAAGAGCTGTTACTGTTATCAGTGGATGAGTTATGGCAAATTCCAGTATCAGCGGGACAGATATCCACGGATGCTCAAAGCCCTCATACAGCAGGACAGAGATGACATCTGCCGCTATATTTCCGACAGGCGCAGGGAGGTCGTCGATCAGGTTAGTGAGCCGTTCCGAGATCTTTGAGATGAAGTCCTGATTTCCCTTCTTGACATTGCCGTTCTCGTCGAAGTCAATGTAATCAGTCGAGTGCCTTACGAATCCGCCGATAACAGGGATCACAACAGCCTCAAGAGTTACCTGTATGTACATCGAGCGTTCGCCGGGCAGTTCCTTGAGCATTGAGCCGACGAAGCTCCATTTATAGTGATCGACCTTTCCGGCATTGCGGTCGATGAGCTCTCTGTAATGGTCGATGAACTCCTGTGAGAAGCCCGGTCCGTCAAAGCTTACGCAGCGCTCGAAGTTCCGCCCGACCCCGCAGTCATCCGCGACTATGGTGCTGTATTCCGCGAGATTTCCGCCGAGCGAGTGACCTGTGAGGTTGACCTTCTCGTAGCTGTTGAGCAGAGCAGCGTTTTCCTGCATGAATTTCTTTGCATCCGCGTATTGATTGGTCTCGGTCGAGTTGAGGATCCCGATGTCAGCTTCGATCCAGTCGTGCTGGATATTTTTGAGCTGCTCCTCGCTTGTGCCCATAGCCTCGCTTCCGCGGAAAGCGGTTATAGCATTGCCGTCGCCGGTATCTATTATGCAGGCAACAAAGCCTGTATCATCGTTTTTGTCGTATACTGAGGGGACAGACCACTTGTCCCAGAGAGATTCCGGTACGCCCTTCTCGATGAGCGCATTCTTTACGCCTGAATCATGCTCTGCAAGCTCTCTGAGGCTGAAGGAGCTCCTTCCATCGTGGGAGCGTTTCAGACCGTCGTAAGCATCGGTGAGGTCGATATAGGCTATCTGTGTTGCGAGCTGCAGCTCCTTATCGGTATATGTTGCCATATCTCATCACCCCTTCAATGCTGCCGCGAACTGCTCTGCGGTCTTGTTTGCTCTGCCGTCAGTGACGGTAATGCCTGCATCTGCGGCAGGCGAGAATCTGCTGAACCACCTGTCGTTCACCCTCGGTACCTCTGAAAGTGCGCTGCGGCATTCTTCGAGCTTTTCGTCAGCTATAACGAATACTGCTGCGATAATGCGTATATTGCCGTATTTCCGGCTTATTTCCTCCAGAACGCCGGGTATGGCGCTCATGTCGGAGGAAGCTCCGACCGCCATTCGTATGTGGAGCAGGTCAGTGCCGGAATCCTCGATATATCGCTGAGCAGTCATATCCACCGGCGGGACAGCATCATAATGTCCGCCGCACAGGAGAATGTGCGGGACCGCAGAAATCCCCTTCGTCTGAAAAGCCTCCGTGAGCTCGCGCCCGAGTGCATGGGCAGCTATCCGCGCAGGATAATCGTCCGTCAGCAGCCTGTCAAGAGGCGTGTACACCGCCGTGAAGCAGATGTCCTGCCCGTTCTCAGTGCGGCAGAACAGCGTTGCCGAGCCCGTATTATAGCGGTTCCCGATATGTGTGGCCCTGAACGCGGAGCCGTATTTCTCCGCGAGCAGCCTTTCAACAGTTTCCATAGTGCCCGAGCCGTTCTCATAATTTCCGGTAAGGGCGTTGAATATCAGCATTAATATCCCTCCAGAGGCAGCTCATCCGAGCATACCGAGTATCTTTTGTTCTGCGTCATCGAAGCGCTGTGCCGTATCGTTGAGGCAGTCCGCGCACGCATTTATTTTCTGTGACCAGCATATCTTTAGGTCAGACGAAAGCAGGTTCCACAGGTCTGACCATTTTACCTTCCAGTAAAGCCCGTCTATGCGTGAATCGAGGGTTCCGAGCCTGCCGTTGACCGCCCATAGCCTCTGTGCGAGTCCGCGGAGGTCGTCCGTATGGAGAGTGAGGACGTTCTCGTTTTTGATATAGTTCTGAGCGGCGCGGTAATTTGCGTCGAGAATATATCTGAGGCATTTCTCGACTGCTTTGGCAACGTTCGCACAGAATTCGATGACCCTGGCAAGCTTTTCGGCATATTCCGCAATCTTCGATACGAGCTTTACGAATCCGTAGACGATCAGGATGAAGCGCTCAGCCTTGACCTGTATGTACAGCGCCACAAGGTTGCAGATGATCTCGACGAATACGTTCGATTCCTCGCCGTTTTCGATCTGGAAGACGTAGCGCCGCAGAGCGTCGTGTATGCTGCGGTTTATCCATTTCTGCCCGTCCCACGAAAAAATTACATTTTCAAAGATGGTGTCGGACTTCTGCAATAAGCCCATCCATTCCTCAATAGTGGCAGTCTCGCCGTTCATACCTGCGCCGAATTCAGCGATGGTCATTATCGTGCGGCAGACGTCCTCACGTTCCTCCGGCGGGAGGCTCATGATATTATCGCTCAGGGACTTCGCAAGAGCTGCAAGCTCACGCTGTTCCTTTGTGGTCTCATAGAAGGTGCCGTTGTTGTAGTCGAACAGATTTCCGCGCAGCTCAACGTTGTCCCAGTCGATATTATCTCCCTTGGGAGTCTGGTACGGTGCGTGTGACTGTTTAAAATCGTAGTTATCGGTAGGTGTTTTGATATAGATAGTGTTCTCGTCCGGTATGACCTTGATCCCGAGCACGTTCACGAAGTCGTTGTCTCCGGAGATCGAATACATTTTCTGCAATTGCTGCTTGTAGAAGTCCTCGCCGTAGAGCTTCTTGAAATACTCTACAGCCTCTGGCGAAAATCCCTGACCGTCGAAGGAAAAGCATTTATCGACAAGATAGGCTTTCTTTGAGGCAAGTGCAGCGAACTGTGCTTCATTTCCGCCTTTTGAATGGCCTGTTACGATGACATTGGAGCTTTCGGAGATCCTGGGGTCACTCATTACCGAGTCGAAATACTCAGCGGCATCCTGCTGATAGCGGGAGTATTCCTTGTTGAAGGCATCGCCGTTGTCGTACCAGCGGCCTTCGCCGGTGCCGCGGTAGGCAACATATACGTCATTGATCGAGCCGTCGGGATTTTTGCTGTAGAAGGCTGCTCCCTTGGCGCCGGAGCTGCCCTCAAATCCGGGCTGATCGCTGCATGAATGAAGTATCAGACCCGCTGTTTCAGAGCCATTTGGGGAATCAATATAGCGCTTCACCGCTGCAACAGCGGCACGGCAGTCGTTATCTGAAAGGCTGTCCATATGACCGTAAAGGTCATTGACTATATCGCTGACGGTCTTGCCGTTGTAATCTGTATTGTCAAGAGCGTTGGAATACATCAGGGTATCAAGAGCCCACGATACATCCATTTCACCAGTCATTTCAGCCATAGGCTCACCTCCATTCCGCGGACTTTATGCTGCTGCCGTCTGTGGAAATGTTTCCGCAGGCACTGTACCAGTCCTGAGTATTGGGGAATTCTCCTGATGATGAGAGCTTTTCATACAGCTCGCTGTAGTATACGGAGAAGGAGCAGACCATGCCTTTTCTGCAAAGCTCTGCCGCGAGCTCCTTTGCCTTTGCATCCTTATCGTTTCCCGCGGCTTCTGAGGGGAGCAGTACGGAGAAGTGTATCAGCGACTTCTCAAGGGAGATATACTCACCGAATGACTTCGGCTCATCGGCAATAACGCGGCGCAGCAGCCTGTTGTAGAAAACCTTGCATCTGCCGTAGACCTTCTGCGAGAGCTCGGTCACAAGGCTGCGGACCTCGTCCTCATACCTGACAGCCGGATAATTGTCGCGGAAGCGCAGGGATTCGCCCGTGTCCTCCTCGACCACGAAAATATTCCTGCCGGGAAGCTCAGGGGAGGTGACATATATATTGAGCGAGTAGGCGTTCGGCTGGAAATCATCTACAGGTCCGGCACAGACAAAATCCGAGCCGTACTTTTTCTTCATGTAGTCGATGCAGTCATCTTCGGAAAACTTTGTCCTTATCATGGCGTGAAGCACCTCCGTTATTCAGTATTGTTCCTGCAATTAAGTCTTTCAGGCGCATTGGAAAATTTAATTGCGGGAACACATTTCCGGAACACTGCTCACGGGCGTAAGTACCCGTGAGCGCTCCGGGGGAGACATTTACTTGAAAGCCTCGCTGAGATTCGTATTGACGGTCTCGACCTCGAAATATCCCTGTGATACGTTATTCCTGAGGAACTTTACATAGTTGTCGATAACGTCATAGTATGTCTGGAAAAACTTCTGTGAGAACTCGTTATAAGCAGCCTTTGTTGACTCATATGCCTCGCCGTTCCATGAATTGCCGAGAGTTGTGAAAAGGTCGCGGCTTGTATTGAGCTCATCTGAGAGCCTCTTGTTCAGATTCTCGATAGCTCCTGCGATCTCGTTGACCTGGTCGGTATTGACAGTAATTTTTGCCACAGTGATCCCTCCTTAGTTTGCAAGCTTCTTCACCTGTGAAGAATTATCTTCGCAGTGAGTCTTGTAGTTGTTGCTCTGCTGAGCGAGCGTTTCGCTTGCTGTCTGAAGCTTCTGAGCCATATTCTTGAGGTCGTCGCAGAAGCCGGTGATTTGGTTGACGAATGCGAGGTTATCCTCTGCGTCCCATGCTGCACCCATTGTCTGAGCCTTTTCCATGAGCTGTGAAGAAATGTCGCGGTAGTTGTTGGAGATGTCCGCAAGCTTCTTGGAAGTGTCGGACAAAACCTGCGGATCAACCGTAAAAGTCTTTCCCATAATTGTTTCCTCCTGTAAAATGATTATATCAATATGAGCTGCGTTCCGTTGCGGATTCCCTGATCATATGCAGTCATATTAACAT
>CAMOXW010000081.1 GCA_946629405.1 uncultured Ruminococcus sp. | reverse complement strand
ATCGGAGCTTCCTGCCACTCGGCTGAGGACGCTGCTGAGGCTGAAGAGCTCGGTGCGGCTTATGTGACTGCCGGGCACGTTTTCGCCACAGACTGCAAAAAAGGTCTGCCGCCGCGGGGACTTGCCTTTCTCCGCGAGGTGAGCGGCGCGGTGAGCATACCGGTCTACGCTATCGGCGGTATTTCGCCGGAAAATATAGGCAGCGTCCGGGAGTGCGGTGCTGCCGGAGCGTGCGTCATGAGCGGGCTTATGAGGTGTACTGACCCTGAAAAATATCTTGCCGGATTCGGAGGTATACATGAAGCTTGACAGAAATTCACTGAAACTTTACGCCATTACCGACCGGGAGTGCCTTCGCGGGCGCGACCTCGCAGAGCAGGTCGAGCTGGCAATACTCGGCGGTGTGACCTGTGTTCAGCTCCGCGAAAAGGGACTCCCGGAGGACGAGCTTATCGCCGAAGCAAGGGCGCTCAGAAGGGTCTGCGCGGCGCACGGAGTTCCCCTCATCATCAACGACAACTGGCAGGCTGCCCTGAAAAGCGGCGCGGACGGCGTTCATGTGGGAATCGAGGACGCTCCTGTGGCTGAGATACGCCGGGCTGCCGGGGATGACTTTATAATAGGAGCAACGGCTAAGACCGTTCAGCAGGCGAAGCTCGCAGAGGCTTCGGGAGCTGACTATCTCGGAGTAGGCGCGGTTTTTCCTTCGCCGACCAAGAAAAATGCCCTCAGGATAACTCCTGAGCTGCTTGCTGAGATATGCGCCTCTGTAAGCATCCCCGCAGTCGCAATAGGCGGTATCACGGCTGAAAACCTGCATGAAACAGCCGGCTGCGGACAGGCTGGCATTGCTGTGGTCTCCGCAATATTCGCCCAGGACGACGTTCGTGCTGCGGCGGCAGAGCTTTCAGCATTAATTCGTAATTATTTGAGTTGAGAGTTGAAAGTTTAAAGTTGAAAGTTATGGTATCGCCTTACGGCGATAATATTTAAATATGTGAGCGAAGCGAACTCCACAACTCTCAACTCTAAACTCTAAACTTCTGCCGCGGGACGTCGAGGAAGCCGTCCCCTACGAACCACTAAGCACTAATAACTACTCACTACTTACTACTTACTAATCACTACTTACTGCCAACTAAAGAGGAGGTCAATATGAAGACAGCATTGACAATAGCGGGGAGCGACAGCTCCGGAGGCGCAGGGATACAGGCTGATATCAAGGCAATGACCATGAACGGGGTATTTGCGATGAGCGCCGTAACAGCTCTTACTGCACAGAATACGCTCGGTGTGCGGGCGGTAAGCACGGTAACGCCGGAGTTCCTGAAGTCCCAGATAGACGCGGTATTCGAGGATATACGTCCGGATGCCGTAAAGATAGGAATGGTCTCAGATGCCGCTCTGGTGGAGGTAATTGCTGAAAGGCTCAGGTTCTACTCCGCAGAGAACATAATAGTTGACCCTGTTGCAATTGCAACAAGCGGCTCGAAGCTTACCTCGGACGAGGCTTATGAGGCGCTTGAACGCGAGCTTCTGCCGATAGCAGCACTTGCTACACCGAACATCCCGGAGGCTGAACTGCTTGCCGGAATGACGATAAAGGACGAGAAGGACATGACCGCCGCTGCACAGATCATCACCGAAAAATTCGGCTGCAACGTCCTTGTCAAGGGCGGACACGGTACAAGCGAGGCAAACGACATTCTCTACCGCCTCAACGGTTCGCACCACTGGTTCACCGGAAAGCGCATAGACAACCCGAATACCCACGGTACAGGCTGCACTCTTTCAAGTGCGATCGCCGCAAATCTTGCCAAAGGCCACGGCCTTCCGGAAGCAATTCAGAGGGCTAAGGACTACATAAGCGGCGCACTTGGAGCCATGCTCGACCTCGGTCACGGAAGCGGACCGCTCGACCACACATTCGACCTGAAAAGCAAATTTGCGGACTGACCGCACGAAAGGAATATACTATGAGAAATTACAGCACACAGATGGAAGCCGCCAAAAAAGGCATCATCACCCCCGAAATGGAGATAGTCGCAAAGAAGGAGTACATCGAGCCGGAACAGCTCCGCGAGCTCGTCGCTAAGGGCGAGGTAGCCATTCCCTGCAACATCAACCACAAGTCTATCTCCCCCGAGGGTATCGGCACCCGTATGCGTACAAAGATCAACGTGAACCTCGGGATTTCCGGCGATGTCAAGAATTATGACATGGAAATGGAAAAGGTGGATATGGCGATAAAGTTCGGCGCCGAGGCTATCATGGACCTTAGCAACTACGGAAAGACCAACACCTTCCGTCAGGCACTCGTTGAGAAGTCGCCCGCAATGATAGGAACTGTTCCGATGTACGACGCTATCGGCTATCTTGACAAGGACCTGCTCGAAATTTCCGCGAAGGATTTCCTCAGAGTTGTCCGCGCACACGCTGAGGAGGGCGTTGACTTCATGACTATCCACGCAGGTATCAACAGGCGTGCGGTCGAGGCTTTTGTCCGTGACAAGCGAAAGATGAACATTGTTTCGCGCGGAGGCTCGCTGCTTTTTGCGTGGATGATGATGACCGGCAACGAGAACCCGTTCTATGAGTATTACGATGAGGTGCTTGACATCCTGCGGGAATTTGACGTTACGATAAGTCTGGGAGATGCGCTTCGTCCGGGCTGTCTGGACGATGCAACTGACAGCGGGCAGATAGCAGAGCTTATCGAGCTTGGTGCGCTTACTGAGCGTGCGTGGGCAAAGGACGTTCAGGTAATGGTCGAGGGACCCGGCCACATGGCAATGGATCAGATCGCAGCAAATATGAAGCTCCAGAAGCGGATCTGCCACAACGCGCCGTTCTACGTTCTCGGGCCGCTGGTATCGGATATTTTCCCGGGCTATGACCATATCACCTCTGCGATCGGAGGAGCTATCGCAGCCGCAAGCGGAGCTGACTTCCTGTGCTATGTAACTCCTGCGGAGCATCTTCGCCTGCCGGATGCCGACGACGTAAAGGAAGGAATAATCGCAAGCCGTATCGCAGCTCACGCAGCTGATATCGCAAAAGGCATACCACACGCTATGGATGCCGACAATGCTATGGCAAAGGCTCGCCATGAGCTTGACTGGGAGGAAATGTTCAGGATAGCAGTTGACCCTGAGAAGGCTCGCCGCTACTATGAGAGCACACCTATTGCCGAGCGCCATACCTGTTCGATGTGCGGAAAGATGTGCGCTGTCCGTACCACAAATATGATACTGAACGGCGAAAAAGTCGAGTTCTGCTCGGAGAGATAACACAAGAGGGACACTGAAGTGTCCCTCTTTTAATGCGGCGCCCTCCACGGGGCGCCCCTGAGGGGCTTGCGTTCGTGGGAAACGATAGTCTCCATTCGCCCACATTGGTAAACACAGCCGTGTGCGATCAGGGAAGGTGCCGGCTGTAATAACAGAGCGAGCTTGCAAGCGGCAACGTGGAGGGCGCAGCCTTCGGCTGCTCGGCGCTTGACATTCGTCCACTTATATAGTATAATGTTCATATATTACTGTGAAAGGAACCCTCTCATTATGAACAAGATTTTCAGGCTCACTATGGGGAAGGCTAAGTGCGCTGTCGATTTAGGCGACGGCAGCGAACGCGGTGAATATGTCTCCCAGGACTATATCCTCAGCCGCCTCGGCAGACCCCACCGCAGTATCAGCCTCATGTATTGCTATTACCCCCTCGACAAGGAATGGCCACAGCGTATCTCGGAGGCTATGAAGAACGCTGACGTTTCCTTCCAGTGGGATTACCCCTACGATGACTATTTCCCCTACCTCGGCGGTCTCGGCGGCTCCCGCGACGGCGAACCCTTCAACTGTATGCGCGACGTAAGAAAACACGGTCAGGACGTTACCCTCACCCTCACTATCGACCCCGCTGTTTCCGATGAACACCTCGCTGCTATCGGCGACGACCTCAGAAGCTTCGGAAGACTTTTCCTGCGTATCAACCACGAGGCTACCGGTAACTGGTTCTCCTTCAACAAGCGCGCTTCCTATCAGGAGGTAGCTGACTTCTACTGCCGCGCTTCCCGCATAATCAAGCAACACGCCCCCAATGTCAGCACTATCCTCTGCATCGGCGGTATCGAAAACCCCGAGACCGGCATGATCGAAAAGGAGCAGGAATTCTCCCAGGCCGTCCGCGAGACCGATATCTGGTCGGTCGATAAGTATATGTCCCTCCACTGGGGCTGGCCTTACGACGTTGCCCAGACCGGCGGAAATACCCACAAGCGCGATTCCGTCCGCCAGACCTATGAGCACACTAAGCTCAGCTACGAACGGTTCAGGTTCATAAACGGCGGCTTGGATAAGCCTATGGTCATGTCTGAGTTCAACTCCGATGGGGACGTTACCGGCCCCTATGAACAGGCTGAAATGGTCAGAATGTTCTGCGATATGCTCAAAAAAGACAACGCCACATGGTTCACCGGATTTACCTTCTACCAGTTCCGCGACCGCGGTCGGCTCGGCCTCGAAATTCAGGACCCCAATAACCCCGACGTCGGCATCGAACAACCCGTTTTGCAGACCTACAAGGATATCATCAACGACGAGTGGTTCCTCCCCTCTATGACGACCGGCATGGAAACAAGCCTCCCCGTCAGGCTCAGGTGGGGCGGCTCCGAGGACGCTGAGGGTATCGCAGTCCCGGTTCATCTTGAAGGTGACCCGCACTTCTGCGAGCTTTACTTCGAGGACGATTCCAACCTCATGATCGAGCTGAACGGCAGGTGGTTCTACAAGGCTCCCGCAACTAAATTCATCGACCTCATGCCTGCCTTCTTCAACAAGCGCCTTGACCATGAATGTGACCTCACTTTGAAGATCTTCGCCCCCCCTGCATCCGGCGAGAACGATATCTCCTCCGAGGACGGCCTCCTTAATTATTACTATACCCTCACTAAGCTCCCCAGGCTCCGCATCCTCTACAGCGCTGTCGAGCCAAGTAAGGACTGATGAGCTATGGAAAGACTGCTTCTGATAGACAGGAATGACTATGACGGAATTACTGCCGAAATTTCACGAGTCGCCGTGCGCGGTATCATCTTCATAGAAGATAAGCTCCTGCTCATCGAGAGCAGCTCGGGCGAGGTAAAGCTCCCCGGAGGCGGTCAGGAGGACGGCGAGGACGATATCACTACCCTTTGCCGCGAAGTCAGCGAGGAGGTCGGCTGCGATGTTATCCCCGATTCCGTGCGCGAATTCGGCTTCGTCGAGGAAAGACGCCGCGCCTTCTATGAGGAAGCCGTCTGGCATCAGATAAACCGCCTCTATTTCTGCGATGTCAATGCTCAGCAGCATGAGTGCTGCTACTCGGAGAACGAAATGGCCAAGGGCTTCCGCAGAGTTACTATGTCCGTTGACGAGGCTGTCGAAAAAAGCCGCCTCGCTTCCCGGCATAAGGAAAGGCCCTACAACCAGCGCGAATACAATACCTTCCTGCTTATCAAGGAATACCTGAAAGGAGATTCCCTATGACAACATCCGTTGTTATCGTTTGTGCCGGAAATTCCACAAGAATGGGCGGCGTCAATAAAATACTCCTGCCTCTCGGCGAACGCAGGGTCATCGGCGTTACTATGCAGGCCTTCCAGAAGTGCGAGAGCGTTTCCGAAATCGTTATTGTTGCCCGCGAGGCTGATATCCCCGAAATCAAAGCCGAGGCGGAAGCTGCCGGCATAACCAAGCTCATCGCCTGCACAACCGGCGGCTCTACCCGCCAGCAAAGCGTTATCAACGGCGTTAAGTGCATCTCCAAAGACACCTGCCTCGTCGCTGTCCACGACGGCGCCCGCCCGCTCGTCAAGCCCGAGCATATCGAAAAAGCTATACACGATGCCTCTGTTTTCGGCGGTGCGACCCTCGGTGTCCCTGTCAAGGATACGATAAAAACTGTCGAGGACGGCCTTATAACCGACACTCCCCCGCGAAAGCTGCTCTATATCACCCAGACCCCTCAGGTCTTCAAGCGTGAGCTTTACTTTGAGGGTATCGACTTCGCCCTCGAGCACGGTCTCGATTTCACCGACGACTGCCAGCTCGTTGAGGCTATCGGCGGCAAGGTCGCCATGACCATCGGCGATTACTCAAATATCAAGATCACTACCCCCGAGGATATCCGCCTCGCCGAGGCCCTGCTCTCGCTGTGAACGCTGTATAAGGCAAGTTTTACTTGCTAACTTCTGAGGGATGAACTTTTTGTAAAAGTTACCCTGAGCGAGTCCGTCCCCTCTGTCAGCTTTGCTGACAGCTCCCCGCAATGGTATAAAATTTGCCGCTGTAATTACAGCGGCAGTTTTTGTTATTCTGGAATGTTGTATACCATTGCGGGGAGATGTCCCGAAGGGACATAGGGGACGGGCGCCAGTCAGACGTAACCTTTCCTCAGAAAGGTTTGCCCCACTAAGGCTTCCCATGTACATTGCTCACTTGAGGTCAGCTTTTTTGAAGAGCCTTACGCCGATGATCGGGAGGATGATGATATAGCAGAGCGAAGCGGCAGGCATCAGAGCCTTCATCATGCCGTCAGGGTAGGTCTGGTCAGCCATAGCTTCCATCACCACTGTTGACTGCATATCAAGAATGAACGCATTTATCAGGTCGTTTACCGTGCCGCTGCCTGCAAGCTGCATGATAAGTACTGCGAACACGCTGAGCATACTGTTTATCACATACGCGATAATTACACCCGAGACCGTTCGGAACAGCATACAGAGAAACAGTGTCAGCGCTGCGTATGCCAGTATCGTGAGTACACTCACTCCCATGCTGTAGGCGAAGCAGCCCGCTTTGATCTCGCCCATTCCGAGAATAGGTCCGCCGACCAGCAGTGTCGTCACTACTGATACAAAATGATAGAACAGTGAGATCACCGAAAATACTACAAAATGTGCAAGGTATATGCTCGTTCTCGAACAGCCGCAGATTATCTTGTTGCGAACAGTATTCTGCGTAAAATCACGAACTACGAGCATTGCAGGCACTATCGCCATGAAAAGCGGCTGATTGCTTATCAGTCCGAACAGTATGCCCAGCACCGTTGTTTCTTCCCCGGCAGCGACTTCACTGTTGTCTATGAACTTCGTGAGCAATACCATAAGCGCCGAAAATGCGGCTATTATGATCGTGCATACCCAGAAGCGCTTGGAGACCTTCGCCTTTGCGAAGCCCTCTTTCAGAAGCTTAGTCATTCTTAACACCTCCGATCAGACTGATAAAGAAGCTCTCGAGGCTCTCGTTGTGCTCTGTTATTTTTCTGACCTCGCAGCCTTTTTCGTGAAGCTTCAGGACAAGCTCAGTTACCGAGCTGAGCTCTGTGTAGACCTCCGCCATTGTCTCGGACACGACCTTATATTCCGTGTTCATTTCTTTCAGGGCTTCTTCAAGCACTGCCATGTTGGTGACGGTGATATAGGTGATGTGACGGCAGGCATGTTCAAGCTCCTCTGCGCTCATTTCGCGCACGATCTTTCCTGACTCTATGAAGCCGTAATGTGTCGCAAGCTTTGCAAGCTCGTCGAGGATATGACTGGAGATGAGTATAGTTATCCCACGCTCCTGGTTGAGCTTGGTCAGAAGGTTTCTCACCTCGATGATACCCTGCGGGTCAAGGCCGTTTATTGGCTCGTCAAGTATGAGGAACTCCGGGTCATTGACAAGCGCAAAGGCTATGCCAAGCCTCTGGCGCATACCGAGGGAGAAGTCTTTTGCAAGCTTTTTCCCCGTATCAGAGAGACCAACAAGGGCAAGCATTTCCTTCACGCAGGAGAAGTCCTTGCCGAGGATACGGCACTGCTGGCGGATATTTTCCTCCGCAGTCATGTCAAGGTAGATCGAGGGAGTTTCGACTACCGCTCCCATTCTGCCGCGTTTCTGGGCGAAATCGGGTGAATTGCTGCTTGCACCGTTTATCTCGAAGCTTCCATTTGTTGGAAAAGCCACACCCGTGAGAATACGGATGAGGGTAGTTTTTCCGGCGCCGTTCCTGCCTACGAAGCCGTAGATTGCGCCTTTAGGAACGTGCATATCTATGCCGCCGAGGGCTGTGAAGTTTTTATAGACCTTAGTCAGCCCGCTGGTCTGTACAATATAATCCATAATTCTATCCTTATACCATGTGGTTTGATATTTTAACTATCACTTCTGATGAAAAGGCGGCCATGCCATTACAGCACGACCGCCTAAAGTCGTTTTTACATATTAAAAAGTCAATTATGCGTTGATCTTTGTAACAACGCCTGAACCAACTGTTCTGCCGCCCTCACGGATAGCGAAACGGAGTCCCTCTTCGATAGCGATAGGAGTGATGAGCTCAACGTCCATAGCTACGTTATCGCGAGGCATACACATTTCCGTATCAGCAGGAAGAGTTACAATACCAGTAACGTCTGTGGTT
>CAMOXW010000080.1 GCA_946629405.1 uncultured Ruminococcus sp. | reverse complement strand
TTCATCATACGGTTCATTACCCAGGCTGTCTCGTCTGAGATAGCTTTTCTTGGTCTGCCGTCGTTTTCATAGATAACTCTCTGGTTGGAGTCTTCTATGCGGGTGATTATATGAGCTTCGTTATAGATACCCTGATTACCGAAGGGGATATAGGCGTTCACGAGGTTTTCGAGTGTGACGCCGTAACGCATCTGACCGATAGAAAGAGGCGACCAGTCAACATCGTAGTCAGGATTCAGACGGAGTCCCATATTCTCGGTAACGTGCTTGTAGACCGCTTCGCGGGTGCCCATTTCAACAAGCTGAGCAGATGCGGTATTTATAGACCTCTGGAGGAAGTACCAGAGCTGGTAGGAATTGCCTGTCGGAGGACCGTCATAGTTATACGGCCACGGTTTTCCGTTTTCAGGATTAATAAAGATATGTGTGTCGGTGAGAACAGTGCCCCAGTGGACGAGGTTATGCTCAATAGCGTAGCTGTAGCCGGCGATAGGCTTGATAGTGGAACCTATCGGGCGCTTGTCGTGATCGGAGTAGCTGGTGACGAGGGAATCCTTCTTCTCGCCCCACTGACCGACAGTAGCACGGACAGTACCGTCATAATTAAGTGCAACGAAAGCGACATGGGGCTTGTACTCCTCATATTCGCCGTCGCCGTCGAGGTCTACGAACTTGGTGACATAGCCTGAATCGACAATATTATTGAGGTCGAGGAATTTTTCGGTAACATAGTCCTGCATCTGGTGGTCGATAGTGGTATAGACCTTGTAGCCGCCCTTGTTGATACGCTTGATAGCTTCGTACTCGTCGATATCGTATTCATCCTCCATGAACTGGATGAATTCGCGGTAGATCGCATCGACCTCCCATGTCTGAGCCTTTTCGGTGTCGATAAGCTCCTGAGCGGTAGTTTCGGGGTGAAGGGCTTTGTATTCGTCGGTATCAGCATAAATGATTGGAGTGTTGCGGTACTCCTGATACTCGTCGTAGGTGATAGCACCGTTTTCGTAGAGCTTTCTGAGAACGTATTTCTGACGTTCGCGGTTCACGTCACGTCCGCTGACTTTCTCACCGTACTTATTGACATATTCGGTATAGGGACCGTATTCTTCAGGGCTTTTTGGAATAGCTGCGAGTACGGCAGCCTCAGCCGTAGAGAGCTCCTCGACATTTTTGCCGAAGTATTGAAGTGAAGCGAGCTGTATGCCGTTGAATGCACCTCCGAAGCCGATATAATTGAGGTATTCTTCAAGGATCTCATCCTTCGAGTAGGATTTTTCGAGCTGCATCGCGCTGAATATCTCTCTTATCTTACGCTGGGGGGAGTGCTCGTCATCGCCGGTGAGGTTTTTGATGAGCTGCTGGGTTATAGTTGAGCCGCCCTGCTCGGTATCGTAGATATGGAGGAACATATTCACGAAAGCAGAGAATGTACGCTTATAATCAACGCCGTCGTGAGAGTAGAAACGCTCGTCCTCGGCGTAAACGAAGGCATCGCGGACGTGTTGTGGGATCCTGTCGATAGACACTGGGATACGCTGAACGTCGGTTTTTACGCGGTGTATCACGGTAAGCTTTTCGTTGCCTTCCTCATCGAGCTCGGTGCTGTAGAAGTAGGTGTCGCTTCCTGATTCGAGTTCCTGGAGAGTGATGCTGGTGGAAGCCTCCATAAAATCGAGGACATAGAACGTGAGTGCCGTAGCAACGATAGTACCGGTGATTATCATAACAAGGGACAGAGACAGGATAGTAGTTGCAATGACAGCAAGAAGCTTCCTGAAAATCATGAGGACCTTGTTCTTTTTCTTTTTGTGTCTTCGCGGCGGAAGGGGCTGTTCCGGCATATTCTCCTGGGGATAATCATCGTAAACAGGCGGTCCCTGCGGAGGGAAGCCGTTATAGTCAGCTGAGTCCTGAGGCTGGAAGTACGGGTCAGCGGTGATATCCGGAGACTGGGATTCATGGGGAACGTCGCTGAAAGAAGTGTTCCGGGCAGGCTGCGTATCAGCCGGCGGAGCATCATGGTGTATCCTGCTGAGGCTTCTCAGGGGCTTTATTTTCCTCGGTTCGTCAGGAACGCCGTTGTTCTGGGGATTTTCAAAGTTATTCTCGTTCATATCATCAGCTTGCCGCTTTATGCGGCAGGAGCTCCTTTCTGTGGAATAAGGCAGTCTTAGCTGAGGTGAGATCACGCTCATCCGGACACGCCTATACATATTACATTATACCACACTTCTGCCGGATTGTTAAGGCTTTTCTGAAAAAAACGTCAAACTGCATAATATGGCAGATTCCGGGAACAATAATTACAACAAAAAGAGCAATGGAGATGATTTTTCATGGAAAACGCCATAAGAAAAAGAGTGTTCCTGACACTTTTTGCAGGACTTGCAGCGTCAGGAACTATAATGCTTTGTGCAATGGGAAATGCCAACCGAACCCGGCGCACGGAGGCAAAGGTCGCAGCTGTCGGGACAGAGGCAGCGCTGCCGGCATACACTGTCAGGGAATACTGCGGAAGGGCAGCTGTATACATCGGCGGAAGGAGCGAGCCATACCGTTACATTGACGCTGATCTCGGGCTTATGCCGGAGTTTGACCGTGAACAGCTCCGCGAGGGGATAGATTTCCAGACGGAGGCGGAGCTTAAACGGTATATCCAGGACATCACTTCCTGAAATTTCCGTTCGGATGCTTTTTCCTCTTTTTTCGGACTGACCAGCCGAAATCACCGAGCTTCCTGCCGAGGGCGAAGTATTCGCCGTGAGCATAAGCCATCAGCCCGCATTTCTGGAGATCGAGCTTGCCGCTGCTGTTGATGAAGCGTTCGTCGGCATCGATGCCGACTATCTCTGCGAGGAACATTGTGTGCGAGCCGAGGAGCTTATGCTCGGTGACGCGGCATTCGAGGCTGACAGGACACTCCTCGATCACCGGTGCAGCGACCTCATGAGCATGGACTGCGTGGAAGCCGCAGAGTGCGAATTTATCGGTATTTTTACCGCTTTTAACTCCGCAGAGGTCAGTCTCACGGCACATCTGAGCGGTCGTGAGATTAATGACGAACTCGCCGGACTTCAGGATAAGGTCATGGGAAAATCTTTCCGGGCGGACGGAGATATAGGTCATCGGAGGGCGTGTGCAGATGATGCCTGTCCAGCCGATAGTGAGAACGTTTGGGGATTCCAAGCTGCCGCAGGTCACGAGTGCAGCGGGAACAGGAGCGAGCAGAGCGCTGCCCTTCCAGAATTGTTTAGCCATAATTCACCTCTGAAATAATATAGATATATTATACCACTCA
>CAMOXW010000079.1 GCA_946629405.1 uncultured Ruminococcus sp. | reverse complement strand
TATAATTAAACTCCATATCGAGAGCATAATTTATACGTTTATTTTACCACATTTATCCCCTCTTGTCAATAGAAAGTGAGTAGTTATCAGCAAGTAGCTGCGGTGTCACTTTTAGATGCCAGCGGCAAGAAGTCAGAGTTAGCTGCCGTGAGCGAACGGAGACTGCCGTTCCTCACGAACGCAAGCCCCTCAGGGGCTCACCGCAGCGTCACGCTGCAAAAAAAAGCGCGGATAAACCGCGCTCTGTTTCAGCTTAAAAGATCAAGTGAGAAATGCCTCGACTCAGTATCGAAATACTCCTCGATCTCCGCTACATAATAGCGGAAGCAGACATTTCCGTTGAAGTACATGACATCACCAGACTCCGGAACACCAAGCTGGGCAAGCTGGGCATCAGTAAGAGTATTCAGGTAGATAGCATTGTCAATAATGATATGGTACGCACGGAGCTGTGTCTCAGTAAGGTCACGAAGGTATATCCTTGTTCCCTCCATGATCCCGGTCTCCGCAAGAAATTCAGGAGTCGGCTGAATGACGTAATATGCCCCTGATTCGTCCTTTGCAAGATTGAAAACGCTGAGCTTGTCGTCAGGAACATCAGCGAGAAGGATGTCGTTGAAGTCTGACTCCTTCTTGCCGAGCGCTCTTTTCTGAGCCGAGGAGATCCCGTAAAGCGTATAATGATCAGCATCAGTGATGCCAAGCTTTTCGAGTGCCTTGTCCGAAAGGCGTACAACGATATTTTCTGATTTAGCGTTGAGTTCCTGGGTTATTTCGGCTCTCGTCTTAGTCTTCCACTCAATGTTTATCTCCTCGCTGGCAGGTCTTGTAAGGTCAACCACGCGCTCCATATTCTTCAGTGTGAAGGTCGCAAACAGAAACTCCTTGTCGGCGTAATTCGGCTCAACATAGACAGCAGTGCTGCCGTTCTGCGGGTCCTCTGTGATGGTATTCACTACCCTGTAGCGGTATCTTCCCGAGGGTGAAACTCCCTCCGCAACGACCTCTGTCTTGTCCGAAATGACGAAGAACGAGGTGAACAGAAAATATCCGAGCGCTCCGAAAACATACATCAGCAGCGTTATTGTGCCAAGAGCAGTCTTCGCGCCCTCGCCGGCACCAGACAGCAGCATTATCAGCAGACCCGTGACGACTATAGGGATTATCATTCCCCAATGCCCGAAGTAAAGCAGCACGACCGGCAGCATAGCCGGCAGTATCACGAAGCTCGATATCCTTGTGAGTATCTGCCTGCGCGTATAGAGCATGACAACAAGTGCCATGACCGAGATTGCTATTATTATAAGGCTCTGCGAAACCGAGCCGTGGATATGTATGTCATAGAACAGCGAGTACCAGCAGAGCGAGCAAGCTCCCGCAGCATAGAGCACGCTGACGAGCGCAAAGGCCCTCTTGGTCCACACATTGGCGAAAAACCTTTTCATTTGAACCTCCGGTGATGTATGTTAGCGGCGGAATAAGCGCCGGATAGGACTTTTTTTGACAGACGCAAACTGTCAGATTATATTATACCATTAAATCCGGAAAGTTACAAGCGGTTTTCAGAAATTTTTCTCCCAAAAAAGGTGACAAAATACTCAATGTTTCGGCAATTTATACCAATAATCACGATTAATTATTTACAAAACAGGCAAAAGAATGTATAATAAAATATTATCAAAGCATATCATTGACAAAAGGGTGGTGGAGAATCTGAAAATAAACATATATCCGGCGCGGGTGATCTTCGCGCTGCTTGCCGTTGCCTGCATGGCGGTGATCTTCATGTTCTCGCAGGATAATTCCTCGGAATCCTCCGGCAAAAGCGGCAAGGTCACCGAAACTGCCGTTGACGTTTTTGTCCGCGACTACAAAGATATGCCCCCTTCAAAGCAGCATACTATCATGGACAAGGCTGAACATATCGTCCGTAAGCTCGCCCATTATTCAATATATACCGCTCTCGGGTTCACTGTCTCTATGTCTGTCGGGAGAAGACGTTTTTTCAGCTGGAAAAGCCTCGGCGTCATTGCATTCTGCTTCCTCTATGCCTGCTCGGACGAGATACACCAGCACTTTGTCCCGGGACGCGCCTGTATGTTCACCGATGTCCTCATAGATACCGGCGGTGCGCTCACCGGTATGCTCATCTCATTTGCTTTGCTCGCATTTGCCGGCTTCATAACAGGGAAAAAGGCAGAACAGAAGATAAAAGCAGCATCGCCCGACAGTGCTGACCGCTAAAAAAGCTCCCATGATAACGGGAGCTTTTGTTTTTACTGCATTCCTCCGCGGACGTAGAAGTTATCCTGGATAACGAGGGCACAGCCGCCGAGGAAGTTATTTTTGCCGTCAAGCTTGCTGAGGACTACTCTGTCGGCTATTTCCTCACTGACGAGACGTATCATTTCGCGCTTGACGTAGTCGAACTGCTTATCGTTGAGCTTGAAATTATGGAGGACTATCTTCTTCGCGAAGTGACTGATAGCGAGGTTATTGATAAGTACGGTATACTTTGCGATAATGTCGTCAACGAGGTTCTTGACGGGCTCCTCGCCGCGCATCAGAGCCATGAACACCTTGTCGGTGTCGATCCTGGACTTGTCGCCCTCTGTGAGCTCATAGAGAACGGGTGTCTTGTCCTTGGAGTATATCTCATAGAACGCAGAAAGCATTGCCGAACGCGAGAGCTCTGCCTTCACGGAGCCGTTCGGATAGCCCTCATAAGGCTTGCCGTTGAGACAAACGATGTACTTCTCGATCGTTGAGGTATAGGAAACATAATCGCTTGAAAGCTCATTCTTATTGATTATAGCAAGGTTGACCTGATTGCCGTTGTGGATGAACGCCTGATTGGTCTGGTAGCCGTTCTGTGTGCGGAAATCGTTGCTTGCAAGAGCCATAAGACCTATTGCGTTCCCGCAGCAGATATCATAGCTGAGGCCGCTGGAAAGCTTGTCGATGAAGTTGCTGAAATCGAGCACGCCGTCCTTGTAGAATATCTTGAGCTTGCCCCACATTGAGGGAACAACGCCCACACCGAGGCCGAGGATCTTGTCCTTTGTAAGGCAGCTGTTGGCGACCATTTCGTTGCAGGTCTTGATTATATAGTTGATGATATCCTTACTTGTGGTACGCTCATCTATGACCATGCTCGCCTTGTCGAGGATCTCGGAATTGAGATTGGTAAGACCGACACTTACCTCCTTCTCATCGACAGTTGCGCCGAGTGCGAAGCGGCTGTTGACATTGATATCGATAAGTATTTTTCTTCTGCCCTTCTGGAGCTTTTCGGTATTTACCGGAGCCTCGCCGATCTCAACGAGAACTCCCTCCTCGATCATTTCATTTGTTATTATAGTAACGGCAGCTCTTGTTATCTCAAGTGCGCCGGCAACGTCAACTCTGGATATCGGACCTGATTCTCTTATGACACGCAGTATCTGCATACGGTTTCGCCTTTTAAGGTCAAGCTTGCTTATTCCCCTTTTTTCCATGAAATAACACTCCTATTCTTAGTAATTATTGTACGTCTTGCACATTTATTTAAATTATGTAGATCACTACACAAATATATTATAACACATTTTTGATAAATTTCAAACATTTTGAGGGAATTTTTTATAAAATCAGCACTTTTAATAAACTCAGCCTATCAATTTTGTTAAATATTCCGCAATTCGTACCGTCAATGGCAGCGTCACCACAGACAGCACCGTTCCGAACGCAAATATTTCCGAGGAATAAAGCGAATTCTTCCCGTACCTTATGCACTGAAGGGTACACATCGCAGCAGGCGGTGCGGCAGCGGCTATTATGACCGTCAGCCTTACCCTTTCGCTGACGTCCGGTATCATGAGCAGCAGAGAAACTAACGCCGGTATCATCAGCAGCCTCAGAAATACAACATAGTACACCGAGGGCTTCCTCAGAAGCGCTCTGACATTCGTATCAGCTATCGTAACTCCAGATACAATCATCGCCATCGGGGTGTTCAGCTCAGCTACATAGTCAAGCGCCTGCGACGGAACATCCGGCAGTCTCAGGCGCGTGAAAAATGCGATAAGTCCCAGCGCTATCGAGATCATGGTCGGCGAATACAGCACCTTCACAGCTTTCCGGAGATCTCTTTCGCCCGAGATAAGGATTATCCCATGTGTCCATGCTATGATGTTGAAAACTGTGATGAAGGCGGTAAGGTAGAACACTCCCTCCATGCCGAAAAGCGAATTCACAAGCGGTATCCCCATGAAGCCGCAGTTTGAGTATATTGCAGAAAAACGTTCAATTTCAGTCTCCCTGCCCTCACGGTGCGGAATGAACAGGTACGCTGCCGCGATCATTACCGCGAACGCTCCCGCAGACAGTGCGAACGTAAGCAGAAGATTCTCCGCAAGCTCGGAGCGGTAGTCGGTCTGGTACGACATGAATATCACCGCCGGATTGACCACCTGCAATACAAAGCCAGAGAGCTCCTTGTTCGTTCCGGAGCTTATGAGCTTTGTTTTTGAACATAAAACACCGACCGTAATAAGCATAAGCATTATTACGGTCTGTCTGAGTATTGTTTCTGACATCAGGTGAACGCCACCACTATTATCGTTGTGAACACGGTAAATGCGCCGAGAAGTCCGAGCAGAGCCACAACTCCCGCATTCACTCTCCTTTTTCCTGCCGGCGCCGGAAAACCAATCGCCGGCGCTCCACCGTTAAACGGCTGTACCGGGACCGGATGAGCGGAAACCGTCTGTACAGGCTGTTCAGCCGGCTGTGACTGCTGAGCAGGTGACGGCTGAGGCTTTACCTCATTGTCATTCATTCCTCGCTTTGAGGAGCAGTCAGGGCATACCGAACCGTTTTCGACCTTTTTGCCGCAATATTTGCAGAATCCCATAATTAACCTCCGTTCCGGGCTTTATGCCCGCGTAATCATGCTGTGCTAATTTTACCACAATTTTTAACTTTTGTCAAGCAGGTATTATACGTTCTCTGCACATTAAAAGTACCGCCCATGATGAGCGGTACCTGTTCATTCTTCGTCAGCGACCTCACGGAGGTAGGAAGTCAGCGAGTCCTTGCTGCCGATGTCAGCCTCGACTATCTTCCAGCCTTCGCCCTTGAATTTCACAACAGCCACCTGTTTGGTATAGGTAGTCGTCTTCCTGGTCTGCTTATCCTTGACCTTGTACTTTATCGTGAAAATATAGCCTTTTTTCGCCTTGAAGTTCTCGTTCCTGTAGGTCTTGTCGTATACCGCGGCGTTGCGGGCGAAAAGAATCTCTGCTCCGTCGAGGGCGCTGCCCTTGAGTCTGGAGGTCCTATTCACCTTTTTGAGCTTGATCTTGAAATCGTCCCTGAGCCTGCCTGCCTCATCGTTGAATTCATCCACCATTGAGTCAAGCTTATCGCCCGAAAGACTTTTGTAAAGGTCATCCGGAAGGGTCATGGAGTAATATCTGCTGCCTCCGCTTTTGCTGAACAGCAGCTTCGCGTAGCTCCGGGCTGCGCCGCGTGCACCGGTATGGTTGATAACGTACACTAAAATTATGATAACGAAGATCAGAGCGGCAAAGGCTGCTATTATTATCCTGAGGTGATCTGTCATAAAGCACACAGGACGCGAAGCCTTGACCCTGTCCCAGAATCCGGTATCTTCAGGCAAGGCGGCTGTTTTGCCTGCCGGGACGATAGCAGGGGCTGTATCCATGCAGCTGCACCTTCCTCCGTCCGGGATGAGCCTTCCGCAATTTCTACAGTAAGCCATGTTAAACCTCCCGCAATTCACATTCTCTTAACATTTTACCACAAGTCGCCTTCGATGTCAAGCTTTCGATCATGCGCTAACCGCGGCGGCATAGCACGCTGTTTACCGGATCCTTATTAATAGTCATTACTAACTTGATATGTAACGGAGCTATTGACAAAAACGATCATTCGTGTTAAAATATGAAATTGAAAATCATTTTCAGTTTTTTGGAGGCTGCTATGAAAAATAATTCCGGCTACAACACCAAGCAGAAGGAAAAACTCCTCGACTACCTAATTAATAACAAGGACAAGCATACCAATGTCCAGACCATAAGCTCTTATATGGCGGAGGAAGGCACTCCTCTCGGTACAGCAACTATCTACCGCCGCCTCGACAAGCTCGTTGAACAGGGCATCGTCCGCAAATACGTCATCGACGGCAAGACCGGCGCCTGCTACCAGTATATCGACGGTTCAGGCGCCTGCGAACGCCATTTCCACCTCAAATGTGTGCGCTGCGACCGCCTTATCCATATCGACTGCGGCCACCTCACCGGTATAAGCCAGCATATCCTCGAGCACCACGGCTTCAGGGTGGATTCCTCAAAGACCGTATTCTACGGAGTTTGCGCGGACTGCGCGGAGGAAAACGAATGAAAAGAAGCTTTTTCCTGCTCGTCGCCGTCCTCTCACTGATGAACTGCTGCCTGAGCGGATGCGTGCTTGCGCCTGTTGAACACGGGGACAAACTCTCGGTCGTTACTACGAGTTTCCCGCCATATGACTTCATCCGCGGTGTTACGGGCGATTCGGCTGATATAACAATGCTCCTGCAAGCCGGCGCGGAAGCTCACTCCTATGAGCCTGTCCCGCTCGATATCGCTAAGATCCAGAACTGCAACGTCTTCGTATATATCGGTGGCGAGGGCGAGGTCTGGGTGGACAGGATACTCGACTCCATTGATACCTCAGATATCACTATAATTCGCCTTTTCGACTTCATCGAACCGCTTGAGGAGGAGGAAGTCGAGGGCGCTTCTCCTGACGGTCACCACCACGATGAGGCTGAGGAAGAAGACGAGGAATTCGACGAGCATATCTGGACTTCCCCGCGAAACGCAAGGCTCTGCGTTGAGGGCATTGAAGAAGCGCTCTGCAAGGACTTTCCGGAGAACGCTGATACCTATCGCAGAAACGGCTCCGGATACGCGGAAAAGCTTGAACAGCTCGACCGGGAATTCGCCGTTATGACGGAAAATTCCGCCGGAAATACTATCGTTGTCGGTGACAGGTTTCCCTTCCGCTACCTCGCCCACGACTACGGCCTGAAATACTATGCGGCGTTCAGCGGGTGCAGCTCAGAGTCCGAGCCCTCAGTCTACACGATGGCTTACCTCATCGACAAACTCAAAGGCGATGATACGGACGTTGTCTTTTACCTCGAATTTTCCACAAAAAGGCTCGCTCAGAAGCTCAGCGACGCTACCGGCGCAAAAATGCTGCCGCTCAATTCCTGCCATAATGTCACGAAAAAGGACTTCAAAAACGGCATCACCTATCTCGATCTTATGTACGAAAATCTCGAAAATCTCAGGGAGGCTCTAAATTGAAAACTATTATCGAATGTAAGGACGCCTCGGCAAGCTACGACGGCAGAAAGGTCCTCGGTTCACTCTCATTCACGCTCAGAGAAGGCGATTATCTCTGTATTCTGGGCGAAAACGGCTCCGGAAAAAGCACCCTCGTAAAGTGCCTGCTCGGTATAAAGCCACTCGATTCCGGCAAAATAATCATGGGCGACGGTCTGAAGCCTACGGATATCGGTTATCTTCCGCAGCACACAAGCTTGCAGAAGGGCTTCCCCGCAACGGTCTCGGAGGTCGTTATCTCGGGCTGCCTCGGAAGACGCGGACTTCGCCCGTTCTATTCGCCGGCTGAAAAAAAGATCGCTCAGCAGGCTATGGAGCGCCTCGGCATCGCTGACCTCGCAAAGCGAAGCTGCCGCGAGCTGTCAGGCGGTCAGCAGCAAAGAATGTTCCTCGCAAGAGCTATGTGCGCCGCGAAAAAGCTCCTCCTTCTCGATGAGCCTGTCACCGGGCTCGACCCCGCTGCCCAGGACGAGATGTACTCCCTCATCGACGAGCTCAACAAAAAGGACGGAATGACCGTTATCATGGTCTCGCACGACGTAGTGAAGTCCCTCGACTGCGCTAACCGTATACTCTGCCTTTGCAGCACAGACCACTGCTTCTTCGGTACACCGGAGGAGTACCTCGGCTCGCATATCAGCAGCAAATTCTTAGGAGGCTCAAAATGAACGAAAATATCAGGCTCATGTTCACGCCGGAATTCTTCACAGCTATACTTCTTCCGGCGCTTATCGGCGGTCTCGCTGTCACTATATGCTCATCACTGCTCGGCGTAACGCTTGTACTGAAACGTTATTCCATGATAGGCGACGGCCTCTCACATATCGGCTACGGTGCACTCTCGGTCGCGGCCGTAATGAATCTTGCACCGCTTAAAGTCGCATTGCCGGTGGTCATCATCGCTGCATTCATTCTGCTCCGCCTCAGTGAAAGCAGCAAGCTCAGCGGCGACTCAGCTATCGCACTTTTCTCAACAACCGCCCTCGCCACAGGCATCCTCGTTTCCTCAAAGGCAGGACTTACCAACGACGTAAGCCACTATATGTTCGGCAGCATCCTTGCCATGAACAAGAGCGACGTTATACTCAGCGTTGTGCTGTCCGTCGTTGTGATACTCGCGTTCATCTTCCTCTACAACCGTATCTTCTCGGTCACCTTCGATGAGAACTTCGCCCGGGCTACCGGTGTGAACGCAGGGATATACAACATGGTTTTCGCCGTGCTGACCGCTGTTACCGTCGTCCTCGGAATGATGATGATGGGAGCGCTGCTCATTTCGAGCCTTATAGTCATCCCTACCCTCACTGCAATGAGGATATGCAGCAGCTTCCGCGGAGTTGTGCTCACCTCGGGAGCGGTCTCGGCAGCAAGCTTCCTGATAGGCATGATGATGTCGCTGCTTTTCAACACTGCTCCCGGTGCGAGCATAGTTATTGTAAATGTCGGATTTTTCCTGATATTCTCATTCCTCGGAAGGCTCATGAGGCACTCGGGTATATCCTGACCGCATCAGATTCATTCTCAGGCGCAGGCTTTACGGACGAGCCTGCCGGAACGTATATCTTTACATCTTCATCGGGCATATCATCACCTCCGCCGGATTATTATTCCCGGCATGGCACGGATAATACCCGCGGAAAGGAGTTTTTATGTTTTTTTTCAAAGCAGCAGGACTGTACATCGCATCTGATATACTCTGCCTGTTCATCAGCGCGACCTTTACCGGTATGGGGAACAATCCACTGCTCAACGCTGTCTGCGCGGTATGCACATTCGGTATACTCGTCATTATGGAGCTAAATTCCGGAATGACTGCTGCACGCCGCGACATGAAACAGGCTCGTATCAGCAAAACAGAAGCCGGCTGGAACAATGCCGCTGCCATGACTGCCGGGACCGCCATCATCCCCCTTGCAAGCTGGGGAATGCTGCTCCTTTCAAAGCACGGCGGACCGGATTTCTACCGCTGGCACAAGCTCATCAACGCTGCGTTCCTGAAAATTTTCAATTTCATCTGCCGCGATGCCTCATCGGAAAAGCTCACTGATGCTCAGGTCTGGGCAGTGCTTCCGTTTGCGTTTGCTGCCGCAGCAGCCTTTCTCGCCGGATATGTACTCGTCAGGCTGGATATCATCCCGGAAAAGGAATGACCCCCTCAGCGCCGATGCTGCGGGAGCCGTAAATATCTGCCCGGCTACCTTTTCTCGCTGATAAAAAGTATCACCGAGGCTATGAAAAGCGGCGCGGCTATGTGTCCGGCGTACAGCGTGACTACAAGCAATACCGCCGATATCCCCGCCTTCACACCCGCAAGACACCTCCCAAGCTCATCCTCATACTCCGAACCCTCCGCCAAAAGCGAAAGCAGTGCTCCGCCGTCAAGCTGACGGTAAGGAAGAAGATTGTACACCGCCGCTGCAAGCTCCAGATAAGCAAGCTCTCCGCCGCTGCCGCCCACCTTCATGAAGGCGTATGCCAGAAGATTCGCGCACGGTCCTGCAAGCAGCACGATAAGCTCCGTCCTCCGCGGACAAAGCCGCTCCGCAGAGGTCTTCATCACTATCCCGAAGCCCGTGACCTCGACCTCCCTCAGCTTCACTCCCATGAGCGACGCCGCTGCGATGTGTCCTGCTTCATGAAGTGCACATACCGTATAGAAGCCCAGTATCAGCCGGCTGTCATGCAGCAGGAATATCAGCGCGTTGAATACGAAAAATGAGAACCGGAGGTGTATCCTCACACCGCGGCGATACCTCAAAACATTCCCTCCAGCAGCTCTATCGGATTCCCGATAAGCTCATGCTCCGAGCGCACAAGTCCCGCAAGCCGCGAGAATACCGGGTCGGCAATATCCGGAAATAATAAATGTGCCGCGAAGAATAGTCCTGCCATTATCACGCAGAGCGCCGCCTGCATAGCAACTGCATCGTCTGCCCTGCGCCGGTCAAATCTTTTCAGCAGCTCATCATCGCCCTCGGTACGGTTTTCCGGAATATAAAGCATTTCCTGTTCCATATCATCACCCCTGTCACTGGATTATATGTGAGCTGCGGCCGAAAAATTCATTGACAGATGCCGGCAGCAGTGGTATAATAACAGTGAAAAACTATTTCAGGAGGATAAAATGAAACGTATCTCAGCGGCAGTTCTTGCCGTAATTATCGCCGCAATGCCCCTCGCAGGCTGCGGAAAAACACCTATCAAGGACAGCAAGTCCGCCGTCAGTGCAAAGGATACAGAGCAAAGGCAGTCCGAGACCTGTCAGGAGGCTTTCACCCGGATGTTCAACGCCACCTACTCCCCCGACAGCGGTGAAGCCTGCTACTCCTATATGTTCCCGCAGATAGTCATCGACCAGCTCAAAAACAACGGCAGCTATAAATCATATATTGATCAGTTCAACGATGCTCAGCGCCCATATATCACTAATATGACCAATACACCAACGATCACTGAGTTCACCGACCAGATAGAACTGACAGATGAGAATCTCGCCTCCGCAGAAGTTTTCTTTGTTGAAAGAGCCGCGGATGTTAGCATCGGACTTAACCCGGAGGGCATAAATATCACCGAGGGCTATGAGCTGCACTATAATTTCATCGACCAGAACGGCAATCCCGACAGCGATGATAATGAGTGTGTGGTCTACATCGAAAACGACGGCTGGAAGGTCATCTCGATTTCCGCCGAAAAGCTCGCTGAACGTTATCCCGCCGGTAAATAAAAGCTCTCATTCAGCTTTATTTGCCGGAATATCACAGCCGCAGGATCTGCCGCTGCTGACATTATGAAATACAACATTAAAGGCTGCGTGATCGTCATGATCGCACAGCCTTTATTTTTTATAGGTTGAATAGTATTTTGCCGTTTTTTAGCAAGCCTCCGCGCTTCTTTGATGCTTCTCTGCCCCTTGGATATCAGAAAAGCTCTGCCTCAGTTATCATTCCGTGACCTGCACTGTGCTGACATCTGTCAGAACCACGTTCAGATCCTCATCGACCGTCAATACATACCTGTGGTCAAGGTTTTCCGCAATAGGTGAACGCTCCTCGACCGTTACCTCAGTCGTTCCGGGTGTGAGACCCCTGAACGTCAGTATCACCCTGTAGCCGGCCCCGCAGAGGTTTTCGTGGTCCTCACGCGCATAGATGCACTCAGTTGAGCAGGAGGCGATGCCGTCCTCCGAAAATACAACATTGAACACCGGTCCGCCGCCGTCAAATGAATCGAAGGAAAGCTCCGCCGCCGCAGCCTCTCCCGCTTCTCCGGCAGAAGAACGACGCTTGTCGAGAAAGCCCTTTACGCCGCCGAATGCTGCCGCTGCCGTAAGTATTCCGCCTGCAATAAGGTATTTGTTCATATAAACACTCCTTTATCTGTAATTTTTTCGATTTCATTATAGTACACTATCACGTTTTTGTCAAGCCCGGGATGAGTTGAAAGCTCTGAGATCTGATAACCGATAGTTCTGTCCTTACTTTAACAGTATTATACGAAAACGGGGATTTTATTTTGTTAGATATTACAAACTTTTTAATTTTCATTGACACCGGCAGTCATGAGTGATATAATAAATATGTTAGTAAATTCTAACAGGAATAAATCATTATCGCAGGCTCCTTTCGGTATTGCTGTACAATTTCAGGATAAGTGCGAATGTCCTGAATAAAAGAAGCCTGCCCCGCCAATGATGTGTATATCACATTAAATATATAAAACAGGAGAATATTATGGACTACTTGGAAATTGAAAAAGTTGTGGGACGCGAAATTCTCGACTCCCGCGGAAATCCTACTGTTGAGGCTGAGATCACCCTCGCTGACGGTACTGTCGCAAGAGGTACTGCCCCGAGCGGCGCTTCTACCGGCGAATTTGAGGCTCT
>CAMOXW010000078.1 GCA_946629405.1 uncultured Ruminococcus sp. | reverse complement strand
GATACAACTACCACAATTGACACAACAACATCTACTGACACAACAACTACAACAACCACAACCACAACATCCACATCTACAACATCTACTACTACTATAACAGTTCCTGCCGGCGCTATCGTATGGCAGATCGACACAGTAGAGGCAGATCCCGGCGAGACAGTAACTCTCAACGTTAAGGTTCTCGATCCTAACGGAGTTAACCTCCCGATCGGCGGTGCTCAGTACGTTATCAAGCAGGTAACACCTATTGAGTATGTAAGCGCTTCCGAGACCTCAGAGGCTTACTCAAGTGCTATTGAGGCAAATTCTGCAACTCAGGAATACGCATTTGCAAGTGCTGACGGTTCTGCAGTTATCGGTGCTGACGGTGCAGTTATAATGACTCTTACCTACAAGGTGCCTGAGGACTGCGCAGCAGGTACATATCCTGTTACATTTGCTGACAAGGACTTCTTCTTCGTATCCTCCGCAGACGGTCTCTCAATGACAAATCAGGTTATCCCGCTCGATGGTGCAATCATCGTTAAGGCTCCGACAACCACATCTACAACAACCACAACTACAACTACAACAGATACAACTACAACTGATACAGACACAACAACTACTTCGACCGACACAACAACAACTACAACTACAACAACTACAACAACAACAACTACAACAACTTCTACGACAACTACACTTCCTCCGCTTCCGGACGGTGCAGTTATCTGGATGGGTGAGACAGTTGAAGGCAAGCCCGGCGACACAGTTGAGCTCAGCTTCAATATCGTTGATCCTAACAATTCACAGCTTCCTATCTCCGGAGCACAGTTCCTCGTTACAATTGGCGGCGAGAACTTCGTGATCGCAGGAGCAGAAGGCTCAGATGCTTACACAGCTGAAATTGAGAAGAACAATGAAACAGGTGAGTACGCATTTGCTAACGGCATTGGCAACGCAGTTGCTTCTGCAAACGGCAAGTCAGTAGTTAAGTTCTCTATCACGATCCCTGAGGATGCTACTGAAGGCGAGTACATTGTTGATATGCACGATCATCAGGCAACTGATGAGAACGGTGCAGATATCACAGACAAGGTACTCATCATCGATGGTAAGATCATCGTTCTTCCTAATGGACATGACAACGAAATTATAAAGACATACGCAGTTCTCGAGACAGTTCCTGGCTTCTACTTCAGCCACGACGACGGCACAACACGCGGCCGCGGCTTCTCATTAGGCCAGATCAAGTCCTTCAAGCTCATCGACGTTTACGAAGATGGCACAGAGGTGGAGAGAACTGATGCTGACGCAACACTCCTCAACTACAACGGAAAGACTCCTGCCGGCGTTTATGACGAGGCCCGCACAAACTTTACATACGATCACGATGTACAGGTTTACTACGGCGATACACCTCTCACAGACAAGGACGGAAATCCGCTCTACATCACAGCATACATCGGCGTTAAGGGCGATATCAACCTTGACAACAAGGTAACCGCAGTTGACGCATCCTACGCTCTCGTTTACTACGCAGATCTCTCAGCAGGTTCTGACGGACAGCTGGTAGACCCGAACACAGTTCTTCTCTCACGCAGCCCGCTCGTAAGCGGTCCTGACAGCATCATGGATCATTTCGCTGCATTCCTCGGTGACGTCAACGAAGACGAGTATTCGGCTGATAACTGGGCTAAGACAAAGAGCGACAGAAAGATCATCGCTGTTGATGCATCGCTTATCCTCGTTTACTATGCAGAGCTGAACAATCTTATCGGTCAGTATGATCCTGAGCCGGTACCTGAGTCAGCACAGCAGGAGACCTGGGATAAGGTTTGCCCGAGCAGAAATGCAAGCAAGTAATTCTGACGGCAAATAACAAAACAAAAAAAGCAGACCTTCGGGTCTGCTTTTTTGTTGCGAAGGCGAAGGATAAATTGGAAAAAACTTCGTATTGACGCAGTAAAGGAGGAGTGGTATAATAGGCGTATAAAGCAAATGGTCTAAAAGGGAGCTGCATATTGCGTATAATTGTGTGAAGATTGTGAAATAAGCACAAAAATAAGTCCGATTAATCGGCAATTATTTTTGAAAAAAATGCAGTCTTACGCTTGACTTATGAGGTCGAATGTGCTAAAATGTAGTTATGAATTTCTGGGATAGCTATACGCTCTTGCGGTATTATCCCCGGAATTAAGCCTGCAAAGATAGACCTTGTACATAAGGGGACATTGAAACGGGCAAAAAAATATGATAGAGAGGTATAGAACAATGAAGAATTCATTATTCAAGAGAGCAATTGCCGCAGCAGCTGCTGTACCGCTTGCTCTCACGCAGAGTCTCACATACTCCTTTGCAGCAGACGAAGATACGGTTTCTGTAGCAGCTGCTGAGACTCAGACACAGGATGAAAAGTCCTTCACACTTGATTCACTCCTCTACATTGCTCCTGCAAAGGTAAGCACTGAGTCCGAGTGGAACCTCAAGATTGATGCTGCTATCGATGAGCTCATCGGCGGCGGCGCAGTAACAGGCAACATAGACCTTACAGGCATCTCAAAGTCCGTAGTTGCTAACGCAGGCGGCTATGCAGACCTTGCTAAAGCTTTCGTAAACTCAATTTCTGAAGCTAAGTACGAGATCAATGCAAACGGTGATATCGTTATCACTGCTAAGCTTGCTAACCTCGGACAGGCACTCAGCGCTGACTTTGACAAGTCACTTGGTGAACTTTCTAAGAAGCTTGCTGAGAAGTACGGCGATTCTTCACTCGCAAACATTGACTGGGCTTCTGTAAACACAGACGGTACTGCTCAGATCACTCTCTCTACTTCGCAGCTTGATCTCGAGACAACTGTTCCGGTAAAGGTTCAGTTCACTCCCGATGGCGGTTCAGCTCTTGGTGCAGCTGATACTATCGAATTCATCAACTCCAAGATCAATGAATTCAAGGAAGTTGCTAACAAGGCTATCGATGCTTCTGCCCTTTCTGCTGACGCTAAGGCAGCTGCTAAGGCTGATGCTGAGGAGAATATCAATAAGTATTCAAAGCTTGTAAACAGAGCAAACAACCTCCTCAACAAGATTCAGAACTTCAAGAAGTCTGCTGATTACTCTGAGAACGGAAACATCTCCGGTTTACTCAATGACCTCAACAACTTCGCTAAGAAGTACAACAGAACTGTTCCTTCAACTGCATCTGCTGTAGCTGCTAACACAACTGTTTCCAATGTTTACAGCGATGTTGTCGGACAGCTCAACACAGCTATCGCTCCTTATTCTTTCGATGTAGAAGCTGATGCACTCGGCACATTTGCTGACAAACTCACAAATGTAACACTTGAGGCTGCAAACGGCAAGGCTGTTATCACAGGTCAGTTTAAGGATGCTGAGGCTGAGCAGGTAAAGGCTCTCTTTAATGATGATGCAACACTTGCATACGTTGACTCCTATAAGGTTATCACAGCTACTCTGACAACAACTTCACTTGATGCTGGCAACTTCTCAGTAGATGTCAAGATCAAGAGAATCATCGAGACAGAGACTAAGACAACTACAACATCTACTACATCTACAACAACTACAACATCCACAACTTCAACAACATCATCCAGCACTTCATCCTCTACAACTTCTTCCACAACATCCTCTACAACTTCTTCCACAACTTCTTCAACAACTACCTATGTTGTAACAACTGCTGTTAAGGATTACTATGCTGAGATCGAATCCCAGTACGGTTTCTATACACAGTTTGACGAAGAATTCTCACCCAAGCAGGTAAACGGCGTTACTATCCACGTTCTCTACAACGAGGGATATACTAACGACGAGGGCGAGCTTGTTATCACAGGCGAGCACGAGGGCGCTGTTATTGACGCTAAGATGAACTTCAGCTACGGCGACAAGACTCCCGCAAATACATACGATGCAACAGTTGAGAACTTCAAGTATGCTATCCCTGTAGTTTACACAGGTGAGGACGTACTTGCTGACGACGGCGTAACAGTACTCGTTAAGGCTGGCGATACACTCAAGCTTGAGAACGGCGAAGATGCTGCTGTAACAGCTTACATCGGCGTTAAGGGCGATGCTAACCTCGACGGTAAGATCTCCGCAGTTGATGCTTCTTACGTACTCGTTTACTACGCTGACATTTCAGCCGGTGTTGCTGACGGTGAGATCATTGATCCTCAGACAGTAAGACTCTCAAAAGAGAATCCGCTCGCAAGCGATCCTGCAGGTATCTATGATAACTTCGCAGCATTCCTTGCTGACGTAAAGACCGACATCAGTGCATCACAGGCTTGGAGCGTTGGTAAGGGCCAGCTCAATTCAGATTCTACCCGTGCTATCATCGCAACAGATGCTTCTGCGATCCTCATTTACTATGACCTTCTGAACGAAGGAAATGAGCCTACAGCCGCAACATGGGCAAAGGCTCTCGGCTAAGCCGCGGATCAAATACTATGTTTAATACCTGCCGCTGAAATATGCGGCAGGCAACATAAAATAATCAATTATCTGAAAGGAAAGATTACAATGAAGAAGACAAACCTTAAGAGCCTCTTTGCTGCTCTTGCTGTTTCTGCAGTAGCTGTATCTGCAACATCTGTTGCTGCTTCAGCTTCTGACTACTCAAAGTCTATCACAGACGCTCACAACAATACTGAGGTCGCTTACGACGGCAGCGCTTATGTTACTACCCTCGATCCCAGCACTGCTGCTACAAAGGCTCAGATCATCATCGACAAGGTAAAGGTTGATGCTGCTGTTGCTCCTGGCTCAAAACAGACAGTTAACGTTGCAGTAAGCGGCGCTGACAAGAAGTACGCTTCTGTTGGTATCCACTTCCTCTACGACACACGTCTTACAGTTGTTAACAACGATGACGGCGAGTGCGTTACTTACGGTGGAAGACTCGGTTACGAGTGCAGAAACCTCGGCAGCGGCGAGCTCTTCGTTTCACACGATGGTTCTTCTGATAAGGGTGTAGACGATCCTGCTGTATGGTCCATCCAGTTCCAGCTCCCTGCTGATGCTAAGGCTGGCGATCTCTATCCTATCGGTATAGAGTACAGAACAAATGCTGTAACAGAGGACTGCTTCACAAACGCTTACGATGATGCTGATGGTAAGCTCATGCAGGCTTATGTATTCACACAGGGTATCACAAACGGTTATATCCAGGTTGAAGGCGGCACAACAACTTCTACAACTACAACTACTACCACAACAACAACAACAACTACTACTACAACTACATCTACAACATCTACAACTTCTACAGCATCTGATACAGGTTCTACAACTTCAACAACTTCTACATCTGGTTCAAACACAACAACAACTTCAACAGGCGCTGGCTCAACAACAACAACTACAGCTCAGGATGCTCCTAAGACTGGTGTTGCTGGTGTAGGCGTAGCTGCTGCTGGTCTTGCTGTTGCAATCGGTACTGCTTTTGCTCTCAGAAAGAGAGAGGACTAATTAAAAAGTCCAGATAAACCAAATAATTAAGGCTCTCCGAAAGGAGAGCCTATTTTTTATACTAAATCCCTGAACGTTGAAAGATAAAGATGACGAGCGAAATATTGTATGTCAGGACAGACGACGCCGGCAAGCTTTCGCACAGCAAGGAAGATAACGCGGACAGACGGAATATATGGCGCCGGATTTGTCTGCTGTTGTTCAGGGGATCAGTATACGTCCTTGCGAACGGGCGGGACGTAGTTCACGCCGCCCATACCGTCGATATTTCCGCGCTTCATCGCGCCGAAGATGCGCTCGCGGAATCCGTGGTCGGAGCGTTCCATTTCACGGACAAATTCCTTCATACGCTGACGGTTAGTATTGCCGTCAGCAGGGCATTTCGATTTAACTACAGGGAGGGATGTGCGCCTTGCCGCGCGGCGGATCTCCTTTTCATCTGCGAAAAGCAGGGGGCGAATCATGTAGAGGTCCTTCTTTTCAAGGTGAGTGACAGGCGAGAAGCATCCGATTCGTCCCTCGTTGAAAAGGTTCATGAAGAAGGTCTCGACAGCATCGTCAAGATTATGACCGAGAGCGATCTTGTTGCAGCCGAGCGCGACCGCCTCATTATGCAGAGCACCACGCCTTAAATGAGCGCAAAGGCTGCAAGGATGTTTTTCCTTTCGGACGTCAAAAACAATGCTGCCGATCTCTGTAATTATGACTCTGTGCTCAATTCCGAGAGAATCGCATAGTTTGGTGACAGGGGAGTAGTCACACCTCTGACCGCTGAATACCGGGTCGAGAGTAACAGCGACGATATCGAAGCTTTTTCCGATGAACCGGCGGAGCTGAGCAAGGCCGTAAAGCAGCACAAGACTGTCTTTGCCGCCGGAAACTCCAACGCATATCTTATCTCTGTCCTGGATCATATCGTATTCCTGAATGGCCTTTCGCATATGGCCGAGAATTTTCTGCATAACTGCCTCCAAAGAATTAGTATAGTAAAATTATAGCACATCCGTAGCTGATGTGTCAATCGTAATATAAATACGCCCGGGAACGATGCTTTTTCACTGAAAAATTACAAAAACACTTGCATTGTGAGATAAAATATAGTATAATATTTATAAGTGAAAGTTTCCGGCAGATTCCGACTGCCGACTGCGGGAGCAGCAACCCGCTGAAAGGAATTGAAAAATGACGCCACAGCTAAAGAATCTACTGATAATCCTCGGTGCGATCTCTGTTGTGCTGATTGTGATAATCATGTGCTTCGGCGAAAAAAGCGCTCTCAGGGTCAGATTAAGACGTTTCCTTGAAGCTGACCCGGCTCAGCCGGCACAGCACCGCGCTGTCAGCAACTCAAAAGTCTCAGCGCCGGCGGATGAATACGAGCAGAAAAGCACCTCTGAGCCGATCGTTGTCATGGCTACCCTTATCAGGAAGTCCGACGAGCACCGCCGAGTGATCGAAAGCTCCGGAAAGGAGCGCCTTGAAAACGAATACTATGAGCTCATCTTTGTAACGCGCAAGGGTAAAAAGCTGAAGATAGGCTGTTCGGCGGAGGCTTATCCCCGAGTGCCGTTCAACCAGCAGGGCTCGCTTACCTATAAGCGGAATACCCTTGTCAAATTCAAATACTACGAGGACACTGTATTAAATTGAGGGCGGCTTATTTGCCGCCCCTTTATGCTTATGGAGGGATCATGGTTAATTTCAACAACGACTGGGACGAGCTGCTCAGAGACGAATTTAATAAGGATTATTACCTCGAGCTTCGCCGGAAACTTATCCAGGAGTACCGCACACAGCGGATCTTTCCGGGGATGTACGACATTTTCAACGCGATGAAACTTACGTCATACAATGATGTAAAGTGCGTTATAATTGGTCAGGACCCATATCACGGTGAAGGTCAGGCACACGGTCTGAGCTTTTCGGTGCGCCGTGGAATTGCTCCGCCGCCTTCACTTGTCAACATATTCAAGGAAATACGCGATGATGTTGGCATAGACAATCTCGGCAAGCACGGTGATCTGACTAAGTGGGCAGAAAGCGGCGTACTTCTTCTGAATTCCGTGCTGACTGTCCGCGCCAATCAGGCGCGTAGCCACCGCGGACTTGGCTGGGAAAACTTCACTACAGACGTTATAAAGCTGCTGAACGAGCGCGAAAAGCCCATAGTATTCATGCTGTGGGGAGGCGATGCAAAGCAGAAGCGACAGTTTATCACGAACAGGCAGCATCTTGTGCTGACAGCAGCTCACCCGAGCCCGCTTTCGGCATACAATGGTTTTTTCGGCTGCCGTCACTTTTCAAAGGCTAACGAATTCCTCCGAGCAAATGGCATGACGGAGATAAACTGGTCGATAGACTGACCGGAAGGAGCTTCTATGAGGATAAGAGATATTTTTGAGAACAAGACAGTATTTTCGTTCGAGGTTTTTCCCCCGAAAAAAACAAGCACGATTGACACGATATATGATACCCTTGACGAGCTTCGGGGACTTTCTCCGGACTTCATAAGTGTGACGTTCAGCGCAGGCGGAAGCAGCAACAATGCACTTGCCTGCGAGATAGCCTCGCGCATCAAAGAAAGCGGTGTAATTCCGATGATACACCTTCCCTGCATCAATTATACCCGTGATGAGATCGCAGCTACTCTTGGTGATATAAAGAGCCGCGGGATAGAGAATATCCTTGCACTCAGAGGTGACGTAAACCCCGATATCCCGCCGAAGAAGGAGTTCCTGCACGCGAGTGACCTCATCAGGTTTATCAGGGAGAACGGTGACTTTGACATTGCCGGTGCGTGCTACCCTGAGTGCCACCCGGACTGTTCCACTCTTGAGGAGGACATTGCCAACCTGAAGCGCAAGGTCGAGTCGGGCGCTGACCACCTCATAAGCCAGCTTTTCTTCGATAATTCGTCGTTCTACGAGTTTCTGTGGAAGGCGAGGGCGGCAGGTATAACCGTTCCGATCGAAGCAGGTATAATGCCGGTAGTCAACAAAAAGCAGATCGAGCGCATGGTCACGACCTGCGGCGCGAGTCTGCCGAAGAAGTTTGTCAAGATAATGCAGAGGTTCGAGCAT
Source organism: uncultured Ruminococcus sp. (assembly GCA_946629405.1). The sequence continues at coordinate 13,121 of CAMOXW010000078.1, read as the reverse complement.
AGTCCTGAGGCGCTGCGCGATGCCGGGATAGCCTACGCTGTGAACCAGATAGTTGACCTTGCGGCGAGCGGTGTTGACGGTATACACCTTTATACGATGAATAACGCCTACGTTGCCCGGAAAATAAGCGAGGCTGTTTCCGGTATAATCGGAAGTCCTAAGATTAACCTGATGTGAATTGGTAAAAAGTCCATTAAAATTAACCATTCGTCCATCTGTGGTCTGACAAATATGGTAAATTGCCTATAATTACATCGTATTTCTATGGAAAATTGATATTGACATTACGCTATCAAAAATGTTATAATATAAAAAAGTGTGTAAAAATTCATATCATCTTAACTTTGTTTTCATAAAGGAGTTCCTACTATGAAAAAATTAAAAGCATTACTTTCTGCAATGCTCATGCTTTCTACTGTTCTTGTTTTCTCCGGCTGCGGAAGCGACGACTCCTCATCGTCTATCAGCAACCCTATGGACGAAGGCAAAAAACAGAGCCTCACTGAGGTCGCTAAGGAGTCAGGCCTCCTCACCGGCGAGCTCAGCAACAAGAATATCAAGTGGCTTGCGAGCTGGGATATAAATCCGGACGGCACTGGCAAGAAAACTCCTGCCGACCTTACCCTCTTTCAGGAAATATACGGCGGAAATATTGAGTATTACCACAGCGAATTCGGTCAGCGTTACAGCGACCTCGGAACATATATCAGCAGCGGCGAGGGCATAGATTTCTTCTATGCAGGTGACCTTGATGCTTTCCCGAGCGGCGTCCTCAAAGATCAGTTTGTCTCAATCGATGACTATATCGACTTCGATTCAGAGCTATGGAAGGATGTAAAGATCGCCAATGACCAGTTCATCTGGGGCGGAAAGCACTATATCGCTGTTGCTCAGGCTACCGGCGATAACGTAGCCTGCATCTACAACCGCAAGACCATTCAGGAGGCAGGTCTTGAAGACCCTGCCAAGCTCTATGAGGAGGGTGAATGGGACTGGCACGCTTTCGAGGATATGCTTGAAAAGTTTGTTGACGTTGATAATAAGCACTATGGTATCGACAGCTGGTGGTTTGAGTTTGGTCTTATGAATACCGTCGGAGTCCCGCCTGTCGGCATCGAGGACGGAAAACTCAGAAGCTACATTGATACCGAGGAAATGGAGCGCGTCCAGAACTGGATGTATGAGCTCTATCAGAAGGGATATATCGCCATTGGCGTGGGTGACTACGGCTGGACCTCCAGACCGCAGTACATTGGCGAGGGCAAGCTCCTGTTCTACCCGCAGGGACTCTATGCCTTGTACGCCACAAAGGATCAGTGGACAAAACAGTTCGGCGAGGACGTATTCTTCGTTCCGATGCCGAAGGACCCGAATGCTGACGAGTATTATATACCCGTCGGAATAGAGGCTTATGCTTACGTCAACGGCGGTCAGAATCCTGAGGGCGTAACTAAGTTCCTTGACTGCAAGCGATTCTGCATAACCAATGAGACAGCCTGCGAGATCGCCGATTCTATATTTATAGATGACTACGGCTGGACCCAGGAAATGGTCGATATGAGGACGGAAATGAACCGCCTCGGTGCTGAGCATCCGATATTCGATCTTTCAAGAGGTGTATCTACAGACTGTGCAGAGCTTCTTGACTCCTATCTCAGAAATTCGTCCAGAGGAACTCCGTGGAACGAGACCTTCGGCGAGATCAATGAGACAGTCAAGAACTATATCAACGAGGTGAACAAGAACGCTTAATGTCACTGTATATGAACCTTCGATCGTCCATATATTCTTGGAATAACAATTGATCCAGAATTATGTTTTTGCATTTTCTTAAAAGGAGGTAATGAATATGGAGACTGTTCTCGTAACTGGAGGCTGTGGACTTATCGGTCAGCATATCTGCTCCGGACTCCTGAAAAAGGGATATGAAGTAATTGCTGTTGATAAAGAGCCAGGCATCTATAACGAGGGTAAGCTGCATTATTCGTTCATTCAGGCTTCTCCGGACGATAAGAACGCTTATGCGGAGATATTTGAAAAGAATAATATCAGCGTACTTGTCCATGCAGCGTGTACCGTTGATAACGACTTCGGTCCGATCATCGGCGACGCTGAGATAAATATGTCAAAGCACTGCGACAAGTTCATCTATCGTTATGCGATGATGTGCGATTCGATGAAGAAGGTGATCCTTCTCAGCACCGATCAGGTGTACGAATTTCCCAAAACGCGCGAGCCTATCCGCGAGGATGGAGAGCTCAAACCGCGCACAAATTATGCTGATCTGAAATTTTCTTCCGAAAAGGCACTGTTTTCTGAAATGTCCCGCCATAAGGACGAGGAGGGCGAGTACAAGGTAATGTGCTGTATCGCGCGGTTTTCACCGGTTTACACGCATTCCTACACCGATAACCTGATCGCTAAGATCACTGATCCAAAGGACGGCGCAATGTTCGTATCGGGAAAGGGTCAGTACGGATTTCAGCTCTGCTGCGTACACAATCTGGTGGACTTCATTCTCTGCTTCGTCAAGAATGCGGACAATATGACCTATGCAGGCGTTTACAATGTCAGCGACAAGCTCCTGACAACTGCGGCGGATATCATAACCTTCATGCGCGAGAATTATACCCTCGGAGCTGTTGTACAGCGTTCGCCGGGCGGTGCGATGTCGAAGCTGAAGGGGCTTTTCTCCGCGAATAAGGACGAAAAGACTAACTATCGCTACCTTGATATGTCTAAGCTCGAGAATAACAATATGCTTGACAACACAAAGGCGGCAAAGCTCACGACTTTCCGCTGGGATATCCACAATACAAAGTAAAGCTTCGCCCCTGTACTTCGGTATAGGGGCGTTGATATAGGAGGGAACTATGGCTTACCTGAATGAGGCAGAGTGGGCTTATGACGAAGTGCGCGGGATATACACCGCGAAGGATATCGTTACTGCTACGGCTTTCGATGATGCGATACAGGAAGGCTTGCGTGCGATAGAGGACGATTCGTGGTGGTTCGAGTACCGTGCGGAGGTAATACTGCGGCTTATGGAGCGTTATTTCAGGAAGGACCGGATGACCCTCGATATAGGCGGCGGAAATGGTTATACCTCCGGCAAGGCGCAGCAGAACGGCTGGAAAATGGGCATTATTGAGCCTAATCCAAAGGCTTGCCTTAACGCGAAGCAGCGCGGTATCAGCGAGGTATGCTGCGGAGCCGTCACGGAGAGCTCAGTGCTTGACAGCTCGGTATATCAGATGACTCTGCTGGACGTTCTGGAGCATATTGAAGATGACGAAGGTTTCCTGAAGCTGCTCTGCCGGAAGCTTGTTCCCGGCGGCAGACTGCTTATAACTGTTCCGGCGTTCAGATGCCTCTGGAGCAGCGAGGACAACGTTGCAGGGCACTTCCGGAGGTACAGGATAAGAGAGCTGAGCCGGCTTGTGAAGAAATGCGGCTTCCGCGTTAGCTACCGGAGCTTTTTTAGGGGATCCCTGTTCCTGCCGATACTTTTTGTCCGCGTGTTTATGGAGAGGATAGGCTTGCTGAAGCCGCAGCAGGAGCGCTCCGACAGTGAACGCAAGAGGATAGCCGACGTCCAGTTCCGCAAGCGAAGCGGGATTACAAGTGCCGTGCTCAGACTCTTACAGAGCGTCGAAAAAAGTCTCATGAAAAAATCGGACAGAGTACCCTTCGGGAGCAGCATCATACTTGCCGCTAAGAAAAAATAACCTCCTCCGGGTTTTATGACTGCCTGGAGCCTTTATTGCGGAGCTTATGATTGTTCCCTGCGATGATACACAGATTCCACAATAACAAAACTGCCGCTGTAATACAGCGGCAGTTTTACATCATAGACATAATCTCCGGGGTAGGTATTTATTCTATGACGGTATAGTTATCGGAGGCAGTGTCTTTGGTTGCGTGTTCCGTGACACTGAGGACCTTGACTTTAAGCGGGCGGGAGCCCATATTTATCTCGATGATATCGCCGACCTTGACGTCGTAGCTTGCACGGGCGATCCTGCCGTTTACGGAAATTTTCTCGGCGTCGCAGGCTTCGTTGGCGATAGTGCGGCGTTTGATGAGCCGGGTGACTTTGAGGTATTTATCGAGCCTCATACATACTCCTTTCAAGATGAAAAGGGGCGGAAGACCGCCCCCTCGACATTGATTACTTGTTAACAGCTTCTTTAAGAGCTCTGCCGGGCTTGAAGGCGGGAGCCTTACTGGGCGGGCAGACCATCTTCTTCTTGGTTCTGGGATTTATACAGGTCTTTTCGCCTCTCTCTCGTACCTCGAAGGTGCCGAAGCCGGTGATAGAGACCTTTTCGCCCTGCTGGAGCGAGTCGTTGATTACAGTGATTGCAGCATCGAGAGCAGCGGCAGCGTCCTTCTTGGTGCAGCCAGCCTTGTCAGCTATAGAACTGATGAGTTCGGTTTTAGTCATTTGATTTTTCCTCCGGATCAATAATATTTTTAGCTTTTGCCCAATAAACGTCAAGTTCTTCAATAGGCAGTTCCTTCATATCGAGCTTATCTGCAGCGGTAAGCTCCTCTGTAACGGCAAAGCGCCTTATAAATTTGTCAGTGGAAGATTTCAGGGCGAGTTCAGCGTCCACGCCGAGATGACGGGCGGCGTTCACACAGGAGAAAAGCAGATCACCGAGCTCCTCCTCGATATTAGCCTTGTCCCCGGCAGCTACAGCCTTGTCGAGCTCAGCTTTTTCGGCTTCGATACAAGCGATCGCGTCCTCAGCGCATCGGAAGTCCATACCGGCTCTCATAGCGCGTTTGCCGACCTTCTGAGCTCTCATGAGGGCAGGGAGGGACTTTGCAACGCTATTGAGTGTATCGGTATATGTTTCCTGTCCCTTAGTCTTCATCTTGATAGCGTCCCAGTTTTTGAGCACCTGATCGGTGTTATCGGCGAGGACATCGCCGAAGACGTGGGGGGGACGGACGATGAGCTTCTTGCAGACCTCATCGCAGACATCGTCGAAGTTGAAGGTGCCGGCCTCCTCCTCAATGCGGCTGTGGAAGACCACCTGGAGGAGTACATCGCCGAGTTCTTCGCGGAGCAGCGCGGTATCTTTAAGGTCGATAGCCTCGATGACCTCGCAGGTCTCCTCGATGAGGTCCTGTCTGATAGAATTATGAGTCTGTTCTCTGTCCCAGGGACAGCCGCCCTCGCCGCGCAGCAGTCTTACGATGTCAACAAGATCGCCGATCCTGTAATAATTTTTCTGCTGATATTCGACCATAGAAAAACTCCCTTAATGACGGGCCACATACTATAATACCCTATATTTCGGGAAATTGCAACCCGTTTCTGAATTTTTTGTCAATTCGGCAAAATAAATGCCTAAAAAAGCAGCCTGATTGTTAATAATAACGTAAAATACCGGTAATAAACTGCGCCTATTACTTAAGGTCAACAAATCCGACCTTGTGGAAGACCTTTGCGACAGTGCGGGACGAGAGGTGCATTGCGCGCTCAGCGCCCTCTGTATAGCACTTTTTCAGGTAAGCCTTGTCAGCTATGAGGCGGGCGAATTCCGTTCTTACCGGTTCAAGACTGTCAGCGACAGCCTCACCGACGGCGAGCTTGAAGTCACCGTAGCCCTTGCCGGCAAATTCCGACTCGATAGAGGCGAAGTCCTTGCCTGTAGCCACGGAATAGATAGTCATGAGGTTATTAATGCCGTCCTTGCCCTCGCGGTAGCAGACCTCAGCCTCACTGTCGGTGACAGCGCGCTTGAACTTGCGTATGATAGTGTCCTTATCGTCGAGGATGAGGATGCAGGCGTTGGGATTTTCGTCGGATTTGGACATCTTCTTTGTGGGTTCCTGCAAGGACATTACCTTAGCGCCGACGTTTATGATATATGGCTCAGGCAGGGTGAAGAAGTCGCCGTAGCGCTGGTTGAAGCGCTGAGCGATATTTCTTGCGAGCTCGAGGTGCTGCTTCTGGTCGATGCCGACGGGAACGAAGTCAGCGTTATACGCGAGGATATCGGCAGCCATGAGCGAGGGGTAGGTAAAGAGCCCGGCGTTGATATCGTCGGGGGGCTTCTGGCTCTTGTCCTTGAACTGCGTCATGCGGGAGAGCTCTCCGAACTGCGTATTGCAGCAGAGGATCCAGTTGAGCTCCGCGTGCGTGGGAGCGTGGCTCTGGATGAAGAGAATGGACCTTTCGGGGTCGATGCCGCAGGCCATGAGCAGGGCATAGGAGTTGAGGATATTCTGGCGGAGCTTTGCGGGCTCCTGCTTTACGGTAATAGCGTGCATATCCGCGACGCAGTAGATGCAGTTATATTCGTCCTGGAGGGGCGCCCAGTTTCGTACAGCTCCGATGTAGTTGCCGAGGGTGAAGGTGCCGGTGGGCTGGATAGCGCTGAAAATGAGCTTTTTTTCTTCCATTCGTCCGGCTCCTTACTTTGCAGCCTTGCGCTGCTCAGCGTCGTCCTTGAGCTGGCAGTTCCTGAGCTCGGCGAGAACGCGCTGATAGAGGACATAAACGGAGCGCTTTTCGGGCTCGCTTTCGGGGATGATGCCTGCGTGTATCTCAGTCTTGTATACGCCGCCCTTGGTAAGGAGGAAGATATAGTTGGTCTTGCCGGTAGGGAGGTCGAATTTAGTAGTTTTCTGAGCCTTGGGAACGAGCTGGCCGGCATTTGCAACGAGGTTATGGGCAGCCTGAACGAGGTTGCGGTACTTCTGGGAAGCGCCGGAATACTCGCCGCCGTTGTTGAAATAGAGGTTAGCGGCGCCGTTGATGAAACATACCATAGTGGTGAGTACATCGGAGACCATCGGGATATCGATGACAACGCCGTAGACCTCATCGCGCTTGAAGTTCGTGTTGAAATACTGATAGGGGAAGTTAAGAGCCTGACCTCTTGTCATAAGGTATTTCTGGGTGACAGAATATCTGCCTGTAGTGCTGTTTGGCATAATTATTATTCCTTTCGGTTGTATTATTTGGATACGGCATCAGCCGAGCATATCTTTCGTCATTCTGGCAAGTATCTCCATACCCTTTTCTATCTGGGCGTTGGTGGGGGTGGAGTAGTTGAGACGGAAGGAATGGCTTATCTCGCCGGAGCGGATGCTGAAGGAATTTCCGGGGACCAGAGCTACCTTGTAGTCTCTTACAGCCCTTGTGCAGAAGTCGTTCATATCGCAGCTTTCGGGGAGAGTACACCAGATAAAGAGACCGCCCTGCGGCTTGACATATGTGATCTCCTTAGAGAAGCCGTTGTCGATATAGCTGCACATGAGGCCGCATTTTTTGCGGTAGATATCGCGGAGGCGGTTGAAATGAGCTTCGCGGTCAACAGTTGTCATGAAGCGGTGGGAAACGACCTGAGCCCAGATATTTGAGTGGACGTCGGATACCTGCTTGCAGACCACGATCTTCTGTATAATGGGAGCGGGCGCGGAAACATAGCCGGTGCGGAAGCCCGAGGAAATGAGCTTGGAGAAGGTGCTGGAGTAGATAACTCTGCCCTCGGTGTCGAGGCTTTTGATCGTGGGAACGTTTTCACCGGCAAATCTCAGCTCGCCGTAGGGGTCATCCTCGAGGATTATGAAGTCGTACCTGCACGCAAGCTCATAGACAGCCTTTCTCTTTGCGAAGGACATAGTTCTTCCGGTGGGGTTCTGGAAATTGGGTATGAGGTAGAGTATCTTGACATTTTTTTCGGTTTTAAGGGCATTTTCGAGCTTTTCGAGGTCGATGCCGTCCTCCTCCATATCGACGCCGACAAGGTTGACGTTATAGGAACGGAAGGCGTTGAGGGAGCCGATGAAGCTTGGTGATTCGCAGATAAGCGTATCACCCTCATTGAGCAGGACTTTGCATGAGAGCTCGTTAGCCTGCTGACCGCCGGAGGTTATGATGAGGTCATCGAATTCCTTGTGGAAGCAGCCCTTCTCGGTCATCCAGCCCTTGAGGAATTCGCGGAGGGGAGTGTAGCCCTCGGTGATGCTGTACTGGAGCGCGAGTATAGGGTCATCACGGAGCAGTTCGGCAGAAATTTCGGCGATCTTCTCGGTCGGAAAGGCTTCGGGAGCAGGGTTCCCTGCGGCGAAGGAAATGACCTCCGGGTCGGCGGTGAATTTGAGTATCTCACGGATAGCCGAAGCCTGAAGACCGGCTACCTTGTCGGAGAATTTATATTCCATGTATATACCAACCTTTCATATTGATAAAGACAAAACAGTCTACCTTGTATTATACCACAATAACGTCAATAAAGCAACAGCGGAGGGAAAATTTTAGCGTATTTTGAGAAATCTGACGTTAAATCTTGTACTATTCGCATAAAAAAACCAGCCGACTCATATTTATCTGTGTAGAAATATTTTGGGCATATTAAATTTGGGACGGCCGATCAGGGAGCAGGCGTTCGCAATTACTTGTGCTGGGGGAGCGATTACGCAAACGCCGCGCAGCTGCTTGCCGTATAATTTGTTATTCATCATTTTTGGAGGCTGAGATGAAGAAGCAGACATTTCTCAAAGGCTCACTGATACTCATGCTTTCAGCGGCTGCGGCAAAGGCACTCGGAGCATTCTTCCGCATACCGCTTACAAATATGCTTGGCGGGGTCGGCATGAGCTATTTCAGTTGTGCCTACAGTTTATTCATGCCGGTCTACGCACTTGTGGTCACCGGTATATCCTCGTCAGTCGCGCGCATGACGGCGTCCAGGGTGGCTCTCGGACTTTACGGAAGTGTCCGGCGCATAAGGAGCACAGCTCTGCTTGTTTTCACGGCGGCAGGTATTCCGGCGAGCGCTTTGCTGGTCGCCTTTGCGGGGGTGTTCAGCAGATATTCCGTCGGGACGACTGATGCTGCACCGGCGGCAGCGATGATAGCGCCGGCGGTGGTTTTTGGCTGTATCACGGCAGTTGAGCGCGGTTACTATGAAGGACTGAGCAATATGTATCCAACAGCGCTCTCGCAGGTGGCTGAGAGTATAGTGCGGGTCGCGGCAGGACTTTGGCTGTGCGGCTATGTCACCTCACACGCAGAGTCTGTGCTGCCGTATTTTCCTGGAATAAGCGATATACGGGCGATCGCTGCGGCAGCCGGTATACTTGGAGTAACTCTTTCGTCGGTGGGGGCGGCGGTGTTTCTTGGCTTGATAAGGCTGTTTTCAAAGCCTTTGCCGGAGCCGGACGAATGTCCTGAGAGCCGCCGGGCGATAGCGGGTGAGCTTGTACGCTGTGCACTGCCGATAGGTGCCGGAGCGCTTGTGACTAACCTGACCGCATTGATAGATATGTGGACAGTGATAGGCTGTCTTTCGCACACAGGAGCATACGAGGGAGTGCTTCCGGGGGTTGCTGCGGGGGAGGGGGCACAGTTCGTCTACGGTTCATTTTCTGGCATCGCACTGACCGTGTTCAATCTTGTGCCTTCTGTCACGAATATGCTTGGCAAGGGCGCACTCACAAACGCGGCGGCAGCGCATGGAACAGGTAGCCGTGAGCAGCTTTGCCGGAGCAGCGTGCAGGCGATACTTGCTGCGGAGGTCATTGCTTTGCCGGCGGCGGCAGGACTTGGATTATTTGCCCCTGAGGTGCTCGGGCTGCTTTTTCCGCGTCAGCCTGACGAGGTGAGGGTATGCGTGGGAGCACTGCGGCTTCTGATGCCGGGAATGGTATTTCTGTGCGTGTCATATCCGGTTTTTAGTATGCTGCAAGGTGTCGGCAGGGCGGGAGCACCGCTGAAAATAATGCTCATCGGAACGCTTCTCAAGCTTGCCGGAAATCTTGCGCTTATACCGCTCATGGGCGTGGACGGAGCGGCAGCCTCGACCTCGCTGTGCTATGCCTTCATACTTGCGGCAGCGCTGCGGATATACCTGCGCGAGACCGGCATAAGTCCAGGGGTATTGCCGTTTTTGAAGGTGGGCTATGCGGGAGCGGTCTGTGGAGCTGCTGCGATGCTTGCATCGGGAGCGGCGGCGCAGCTTGGTACGATTGCGGAGCTTTTTATAGCAGGAGCAGCTGGCGGGACGGCATACTTCGTGGTGCTGCATTTTACGCTTGACAAAAAACAGGACCGCGGAGGCTTCCGTGATCCTGTATAGGCATTATTTTTTGAGGTCGTCAGGGAGCTGGACGATATCGCTGGCAGTTACCTGAACCTTTATAACGTTGCTTTTATCGTTGCGTTCCTCGCGAGTGGGGAAGAATCCGAGGGTGAACTCATTCTGACCTTCAGCAAGGACAAATCCGCCGATAACGCCGGTAAAAGTGCTGTTTGCGGGAACTGTGAAGGGGCTGCCGAAATACTTGTCGGTGAAATTATTTTTAGCGTAGAGCTGAGTTCTGACGGCGGAGGAAATCTCCGAGCCATCGGGGAGAGTGATGTAGAAGTTATTGAGTGTGCTGAGGGTATACTCATTCGGCGTAACGTTTTTAACAGTTATGTCCAGGTAGATGTAGTGGCCGCCGTCCTCAGTCTGGGCACCGGCGTCGATAACGCGGTTGAGGGTGAAGATGGTATCGTTCACATCTATCTCCTGAGCAATCTCTGCGGAAACAACAGTAGCGCTGATATCGTTGTTTTTAACTGTTTCCGAGCTGCTCTTGATGTCGTGCTTACAGCCGGCAGCGGGAGCAAGTGCGAGAGCGGCAGCTAAAACGAATGCGGTGAATTTAAATATTTTCATATCCGAAGCCTCCGGTTAGTTTCATAATAATACATAATATTATAACACAGGATGAGGGCTTATGTCAATGGTTTTTGAACAGTTTTTCGCAGCAGGGAAAATGGCTGCAAAAACAAAAACGGCGTTACAATTGTAACGCCGTTAATGGTGCGAGTAATGGGACTTGAACCCATACGTCTCTCGACACACGCCCCTCAAACGTGCCTGTCTGCCTATTCCAGCACACTCGCAAATGCGGTCTTTACCGGACTGCTTTAATATTATACCAGATAAAGAAGGGTTTGTCAAGTGTTTTCTGAAAATTTTTCTGAAAAATTTTTCGTGTCATCGTTTTGCGGCGATTTTCTTGCATTTCTTTCAAGTCGGAGCTCTCTGAAAAAGCCGGAGAGCAGTCCGGCACACTCCTCCTCCATGACCCCGCCGATGACTTCGGGATGGTAATTGTATGGCAGCGCGAACATTTTCTGCACCGAAACCGCAGAGCCGCTTTTGGGGTCGTATGCGCCGAATATTACGCTGTCTATGCGCGAATTGATGATTGCTCCACAGCACATCGGACACGGCTCGAGGGGGACGTAAATTTCGCACTCGGGGAGCCTCCAGCCGCCGAGGCGTCTGCACGCTGCGTCAATAGCGATGACCTCGGCATGAGCGAGGGCGTTTTTTGCACGTTCACGCATATTTCTGCCTTCGCCGACGATCTCGCCGGTGGTTTTTTTTACAACGACTGCTCCGACCGGGACTTCGCCCTCAGCGGCAGCCTCCTTTGCGAGCGTGACAGCCCGCTGCATAAATTTTATATCCATTTTTACCAGAACAGAGCCTTTATCAGGACTTCAGCCACACATACGATGGCAACTGCGTTGAATGGGAATGTCTTGGCGGCTGTACAGAACCTTCTCACGGGAGTGATTCCGGAATGGTACAAGACAATGCACTTCCGGTTTTTGCCCTTTGCCTTGCGGGTGATATAGATAGTGCCGAAGATGAGGGCGCCGGCGATGAAGGCACAGAGCATGAATATATTTCTGCGGAGCAGCATATTTGCAGAGCTGCTGCCCTCGAGCATTATCAGGGCGAAGACGTACATCCGGTATATGACACTGACGATGAATGCCGACATTATAGTTCCGCTTCTCAGCATAAATACCCCAGCGGTGAGGGAGATGAGCAGAGCTGCCGGGATCTCAGCGATATTGCGGGTTATGAGGACGGAGACTGCCGATGTCACGACGACAGCGAACGGGTCGCCGAACTGTCTGAGGGCTGCGAAAACGGGTCCGTGGACGAAGATCTCGCTCATTATCGGGAGCAGGACTATTGAGAACACGGTGTAGAAAACAAATTCGGTCTGTCCCCATTCGTAGACATTTGTCTCGGTGTTGCGGAAGTAGGAGAATATCTCCTTTGAGTCGCTTGAATAAGCTGTCGGCAAGCATACTACAGTACAAACGATAAGTGTGACAGCTATGGCGAGAAGAATTTCGGCTGAGCTTGTGACCTTGCTCATGAAGCCGACTCTCATGGGAGTTTTCAGTTTCATCTGGAGATATACAGCCGGGATGATGAGTTCTGCTGATGAGACTAGCAGGATCGTGGTAACGACAGATGAAACGTTACCGTACATAGAGGAACTGAACATATTTATATGGATATCGAAGCCGATGAGCCCGAGGATGAGCGCAAGCAGCTTGCCGATGATCGTATCAATGACGATATAGATAAGGAGAGCGATGCCGAGGATGTACATAATGCGGCTGATAATGCGTTTTTCGTCGTCCTCCTGGGAACGCTTCTCGAAGCCGCGGCTGTCGTTGAATACCTTTTCGCGGCGGTCTGCCTTAAAGCGAAAGGCATATGGATTATCTTTTTTTTCGCGCCAATTCCTGAATTTTTCATTATAAGCCGGGTCCTGGGTGGAACGGTCATAGTCTTCGATTACGTTCACGCGCTCATGATGCTGAGTTTTTGTGGTATTACTCATATGACTGCCTCCTTTCCGGCGGGATCGCTGACTGGCTGTAATATCCCATAGTATCATTATTATCTTAACACAATAACAGGCGTTCGATGTTATTAATTTAGAAGCATTTTCTAAATAATTTGTAAATTTGCAAATGCAATTTACTATTAGCGGCGGAATTATTATATTGTTGTTCGGGGGTTCTCATGCGGAGATAACTCCGCAGATAAGCAATTACAGATCGGCAGAATGAGAAAGCCTCGCTTACAGAGATGAATGATTTTTGCCGTCCTGTCCGAACCCGACACGATTGACGAAATCCTGAAAATATGATATAATAATTAATGTGTCCTCAATAACCGCCTTACGGCGGTTATTGCCCTGAACTTTGTTCAGGGAGCGCAAATTCTTTATAAAATATGGAATTTGCGCATCACATTTCTTTATGTCATGCTCATTTTGCCCTGTCG
>CAMOXW010000077.1 GCA_946629405.1 uncultured Ruminococcus sp. | reverse complement strand
TCTTGCGGTAACCCGGAATCTCCGGCGCTTACGCTTGGATATTCCGACCGCTGCGCAATAATTCCCTCGCTGTATCTGCCGCTGGCAGCGCTTCGGGAATTATTCCCACTCCACCGTTCCCGGAGGCTTTGAAGTTATATCATACACTACGCGGTTGACGTGTTCAACTTCATTACAAAGGCGGTTTGAAACTCTTGCAAGAACATCATAGGGTATCCTTGCCCAGTCAGCGGTCATGAAGTCGTCAGTAGTAACTGCACGGATCGCGATAAGGTGGTCGTATGTACGGTGATCACCCATAACTCCGACAGTACGCACATCCGGAAGGACTGCGAAGAACTGTCTGAGCTCGCTCTCGATGCCGCTCTTTCTGATCTCATCGCGGAAGACCGCGTCGGCTTCCTGTAAAATTTTTATTTTCTCCCTGGTGATCTCACCGATGATACGAACTCCAAGACCGGGACCCGGGAACGGCTGTCTCCACACAAGGTCGTGTGGGATGCCAAGCTTTTCACCGACGGCTCTCACCTCATCCTTAAACAAATCGCCGAGGGGTTCGATAACACCTTCAAACTGGATATCGGAGGGCATTTCGACCATATTATGATGAGTTTTTATAACCGCGGTACTTCCCTGACCGGCTTTATTACCCTTTCCGGACTCTATGCGGTCTGGATAGATAGTACCCTGGGCAAAGAATCCGTCCGCGCCCTGCTCGCGGATCTTGTCCCAGAAGACGTTGTAGAACTCAGTGCCGATGATCTTACGTTTTTTTTCGGGGTCAGTAACTCCCTTCAGGGCAGCGAGGAACTTATCCTGACAGTTGACCCTGACGAAATTCATATCAAAGAGCTTGGTGAAGGTCTCCTCAACGAAGTCGCCCTCGTCCTTACGCATAAGGCCCTGATCGACGAACACGCAGGTGAGCTGTTTTCCGACCGCACGGCTGAGAAGTCCTGCTGCAACAGAGGAATCGACACCGCCTGAAAGTCCGAGAATGACCTTCTTGTCGCCGATGCGCTCACGAAGCTTAGCAACGGTCGTGTCGATAAAGTCGTCCATTACCCAGTCTCCGGCGAAACCGCAGACTTCATAGAGAAAGTTGTGGAGGATATTTTTTCCGTACTGGCTGTGGGTTACTTCGGGGTGGAACTGAACCGCATAGAGCTTTCTCTCTGGACATTCAAACGCCGCGCACGGGCAGTCATCAGAAGTTGCCTTTACTGTAAAGCCCTCAGGCAGCTTGCTTACGAAGTCGGTGTGGCTCATCCATACGATGCTCTTTTCCGGAACGCCGCCGAAAAGCTTTCCTCCGGTCTGAGTTACCTCGATCTTGCCGTATTCGCTCTTTGTACAGCTCTCAACAGTTCCGCCGAGAGTATATGCCATAAGCTGACAGCCATAGCAGATACCGAGTGTAGGAATGCCGAGGTCGAAATACTCCTTTGCTATATGGGGAGAAGCTTCGTCATAAACGCTGTTCGGGCCGCCCGTGAAAATAATTCCCATAGGTTCGAGCGCCTTTATTTCCTCGAGGGGGGTGTCGAATCTTTTGATCTCGCAGTAAACACCGCACTCACGCACACGTCTTGCGATTAGCTGGTTATACTGTCCGCCGAAATCGAGAACGATACATAGCTGATTTGCCATATTGACCTCCTGTTCGCGGCGACTGCCGCATAGTTGTTTATAGTGAACGGCAAAATATTCTGACGCTCACTATAATAAATGATTTAAAATGCCTCGCAGATAGCAAACTCCAGAAAATCTGCCGTTTGCTGTATTATACTTATTATGCCACGTTTTGGCATGATTGTCAAGCAATTCTGACCGAGAGGTTATCAGCGATATCCTCAGCACGCTGCTCACTGTTTCAGGACAAGCTTCTCGGCCTCGCTCACAAGCTTTATATCGACAAGGGCATCTATGACAGTACCCTCGGTGGTAAACTCCTCGGAGAACACTCTGCCATCCTGACGGATGCGGCTTATGAGGGAAGCCTTATCGTAGGGGACGAGCAGCTGCATACGCCTTGCGGTCTCGGGAAGCTTTGCGGAAATGAGCTGTAAGAGCCTTGCAAATCCGTCGTGATGCAGGGCGGATATCATGACAGTCGAGTCGTCCTCAAACACCGTATCAGGCTCGATTGCAGCATCGCACTTATTCAGGACATTTATCCGGGGGATACCCTCACAGCCGAGCTCACCCAGCAGCTTTTCCGCGACCTCAGCCTGCTGCGCTCTCTCAGGTGACGAGAGGTCCTGAACATGAAGGATAACGTCAGCCGCAGCAGCTTCTTCAAGAGTTGACCTGAAAGCCTCCACAAGCTCATGGGGGAGCCTTCTGATAAGCCCTACAGTATCTATCAGCATAACGCTCCTTCCGTCGGGAAGCTCAATAGAGCGCGAGGTAGTGTCAAGTGTTGCAAAGAGCTTATTTTCGGCAAGAACTCCCGCTTCTGTAAGAGAATTGAGCAGAGTTGACTTCCCGACATTGGTATATCCCACTATCGCCGCGCAGAGCACGCCGTCCTTTTTTCTTCGGGAGCGTGAGAAGTCGCGGTGCTTTTTCAGCTCATCAAGTTCAGCCTCGAGAGCGGTGATCCTCCTGCGGATATGGCGCTTGTCGGTCTCAAGCTTAGTTTCGCCGGGACCTCTTGTACCTATTCCGCCGCCAAGCCTTGAAAGAGCAGTACCCATACCGGTAAGGCGAGGAAGGCGGTACTTCTGCTGAGCGAGCTCGACCTGAAGCTTTCCCTCCTTAGTCCTTGCACGCTGCGCAAATATATCCAGTATGAGCGTTGTGCGGTCGATCACCCTGACATCGAGAATATCCTCGATATTCCGCACCTGAACGCCTGTCAGCTCGTGGTCGAATATCACCAGTTCAGCTTCAAGGGCGTCTATCTGCTCCTTTAGTTCTTCAAGTCTTCCTGCGCCCATACACGTTGCGGGGTCGAAGGTCTGCTTGCGCTGGATAACTGTACCGACGACCTCAGCATTTGCAGCAGCCGCAAGTTCCGCAAGCTCGCTTATCGACGCCTCAGCGTCAAACTCACCCGTATCCACGCAGGCAAGCACCGTTCTTACCGGAAGTTCTTCTGTTTTGTTTTCGTACATATAAGCACCTCCCATTTAATCCGGTCAGCCTAATCAATTAAAGGGAGGCTCAGTGCCTCCCTTTCAGTTATTCTTTGCCGAGATCCTTGTTCTTGCAGCACTTCTTGTACTTTTTGCCGCTTCCGCACGGACAGGGGTCGTTATCGCCGACCTTCTTCTTTGACTTAGCGGGTTCAGAGAAGCTTCCGTCGCCTGCACCTGCATTGGGAGCGTCAGGCTTTGCGACCTGCTCGCGTTCAGGTGCTTCTTTCTTCTGGAGCTTGACAGTGAGCAGCATACGGATAGTATCCTCGCGGATAGACTCGACCATAGCATCGAACATATCAAAGCCCTCTACACGGTACTCTACAACAGGGTTCTTCTGGCCGTAGGAACGAAGTCCGATACCCTTCTTGAGCTCCTCCATATCGTCGATATGTGCCATCCACTTGGTATCGACTACTTTAAGGAGTATAACTCTCTCAAGCTCTCTCATGATATCGGAGCCGTATTCTTCCTCCTTAGCCTGATAGAGCTCACCTGCCTTAGCGATAAGGGCATTTGTGATCTCCTCCTTTGTAACGCTCTGGAGTTCATCCTCATCGAAGTCAAGGTCCTCAGGACCGATGAGCCAGCCGAGGAAGTGGTCTTTGAGACCGACAAGGTTCCACTCGTCCCTTACGTCTTCGTCTATTATGTAATTATCAACAGTTGATGCGATATGCTCCTCCATCATTTTGAGGATAGTCTCATGGAGGTCATCGCCGTCGAGCACCTGTGAACGCTGCTGATAGATTATCTCACGCTGTACGTTCATTACGTCGTCGTAGTTAAGGACGTTCTTTCTGATGCTGAAGTTATTGCCCTCGACCTTCTTCTGTGAGGACTCGATTATCCTTGTGAGGAACTTGCTCTCGATAGGCGTATCCTCCGCAACTTTAAGAGTACGCATGAGGTTTTCGAGTCTGTCTCCTGCAAATATTCGCATAAGATCGTCCTCGACCGAGAGGAAGAAGCAGCTCTCGCCCTCGTCGCCCTGACGGCCTGAACGTCCGCGGAGCTGATTGTCGATACGTCTTGACTCATGGCGCTCTGTACCGAGGATATAGAGGCCTCCGGCTTCCTTGACGGCAACAGCCTTCTCCTTTACCTCAGCATTGAATTTATCATAAAGCTCGCGGTAGAGCTTTCTTGCTTCAAGAACTTCCTCATTGTCGGTATCAGCATAGCCGATAGCCTCGGAGATTATCTCCTCGGGGACCTCGCGCTTTCTCATCTCAGCTCTTGCGAGGAACTCAGCGTTACCGCCGAGCATGATATCTGTACCACGTCCTGCCATATTCGTAGCGATAGTAACAGCGCCGTACTTACCCGCCTGAGCGACTATCTCGGCTTCCTTAGCGTGCTGCTTGGCGTTGAGGACCTCATGCTTTACGCCCTTTCTCTTGAGCATAGCGGAGAGAAGCTCCGACTTCTCGATAGAAACAGTACCGACGAGAATAGGCTGACCTTTTTCATGGCACTCGATGATCTTATCGATGATAGCGGCATACTTGCCCTTTTCAGTGCTGTAAACGAGGTCATTGTGGTCGATACGGATAACGGGCTTGTTGGTCGGGATAGCGATGACATCGAGCTTGTATATCTCCTTGAACTCGTCTTCCTCGGTCATAGCGGTACCGGTCATACCGGAGAGCTTTGTATAAAGGCGGAAGAAATTCTGGAAGGTGATAGTAGCAAGGGTCTTGGACTCACTCTTGATCTTCACGCCCTCCTTGGCCTCGATAGCCTGATGCAGACCGTCGTTGAAGCGGCGTCCCATCATAAGACGTCCGGTGAACTCGTCAACGATGATGACCTCGCCGTCCTGAACGATATAGTCGATACCGTTCTTCATAACGCCGTTAGCCTTGATAGCCTGGTTGATATGGTGGAGGAGGGTCATATTCTCGGAGTCCATGAGGTTATCGACGCGGAAAGCGTTCTCAGCCTTCTTTACGCCTCTCTGGGTGATAGTAGCGGTCTTGGCCTTCTCGTCGATGATATAGTCAGCAGTCTCATTGACCTCGTCCTGGTCCACCTTGTCGTCCATTTCAACAACGGTGGTAGAGGTGAGAGTTTTTGCGAAGCGGTCAGCAATTGTATAGAGGTCAGTTGACTTGTCGCCGCGTCCGGAAATGATAAGAGGTGTACGCGCCTCGTCGATGAGGATAGAGTCCACCTCGTCCACGATAGCGAAGTTTGGAGCTCTCTGAACGCGCTCCTCCTTGTGGGTGACCATGTTGTCACGGAGGTAGTCGAAGCCCAGCTCGTTATTTGTGGCATAGGTAACGTCGCAGTTGTATGCGGCGCGTCTTTCGTCGTTGTTGAGGCCGTGGAGGATGCAGCCTACTGTAAGTCCCAGCCAGCGCAGTACCTTTCCCATTTCCTCAGCCTGTGTCTTGGCAAGGTAGTCGTTAACGGTAACAACGTGAACTCCCAGACCCGAAAGAGCATTGAGGTAGGAAGCAACACACGCAACGAGAGTTTTACCTTCACCGGTCTTCATCTCGGCGATACGTCCCTGATGAAGAACGATAGCACCGATTATCTGGACAGGATACGGCTTCTTTTCAAGAACTCTCCACGCAGCCTCCCTGACAGTAGCCAGAGCCTCCGGGAGGATATCATCGAGGGTCTCGCCGTCCGCGAGCCTGTCCTTGAATTCGTCAGTTTTGGCTTTCAGCTCAGCATCCGAGAGAGCCTGATATTCCTCATCAAGCTCAAGGACCTGATTCTTGATCGGCGCGATGCGCTTAAGTTCTCTGTTACTGTAAGCGTTGGCACCGAATATATTTTTAAACAGCCCCATTTGTGTACCTTCTTTACGTTTATTCACGCTCAACCGCGTGCAGATATAAATACATACAATATATTATATTACAAATCCGGGTTTTTGTCAAGACCCACTTTAATTCAATTCGTAATTCGTAATTCGTAATGCGTAATTGTGGTGTCCGCTTACGCGGACGGATTTAAAATTAAAATACATCGCCGTCAGGCGATACAAATAATTACGAATTACGCATTACGCATTGTAAGATGTTGGTTTATAAGAAATAAAATCTTAAAGTCTTAAAGTCTTAAAGTCTTAAAATCTTACACTAAGAGTGGGTAAAATGCTTGGTTCTAAGCTCTGACAACTAAAAGGAGGATATGTGGTGTCCGCTTGCGCGGACGGATTTAAAATTAAAATACATCGCCGTCAGGCGATACAAATAATTACGAATTACGCATTACGAATTACGAATTATAGAGACGATTTCCTCCGGCTTGTCGATAACGAACTCAGCGCCGGCAGCTTCAAGCTCACTGCGTCCGCGGAAGCCCCATACACAGCCTATTGTATGTATCCCTGCGTTCTTTCCGGTCAGAATATCAACACTGCTGTCGCCTATCATGTAAGCCTCGCAGTCCTCGTCCGGAAGCGCTGCAAGAACCTCCGCGATTATCTGTATATCAGGCTTTGAGGGTCTGTCCCTCCTGCCTCCGAGCACTCTC
>CAMOXW010000076.1 GCA_946629405.1 uncultured Ruminococcus sp. | reverse complement strand
TTCAAGCTCGTTGTCGATCTGCCAGTTCTTTACCGCAGGATGATTTCCGTATCTCAGGACGAGCTGGGTCGTGATACGCTTCGCATAAGCAAAGAATACCGGGGAATTTATGCACCTGTGAGCGCGTATGCCGGTCTGTATCTGCTTGCCGTCAGCACCCACCTGTATCATCTCAGGATGTGCCTCGTAAAGCCAGAGCGGCGGACAGCTCGTCGGTATGCTCATTACTACCTCCATGCCGAAGCGCTGGAGAACCGCTATCACATCGTCAAGCCACTGGAAATCAAATACTCCGTCCTTCGGCTCGAGCCTTGACCATGCAAATTCCGCTATCCTTACGACCTTGACGCCGGTCTGCGCCATGAGCGCTGCGTCCTTCTCCCAAAGTGACCTGTCCCATTGTTCGGGGTAGTAATCAACTCCTATTTTCATAATTACCTCCGGTAATGTCATAGGCGATAAGCTGACAGTTTCCCATGAACCAGTTTGAATAGCTCTCATTGGTCATGTCATGGAAGTAAGTCTCGATCACACGGCACACTCCGCCATGGCTGACGAGAAGGACTGTCCTGTCGCCGTAATTTTTTATTATATCATCCAGCGCTGAATAGACCCTGTGGGCAAGCTGCAGGAGCGATTCACCGCTCCCGCCCATTCTTACGCCGAAATTCACCTTGTTTTCCGCAAAGCCTTCTGCTGTGCGCGGCTGACCTTCATAGCTGCCGTAGTTCCATTCTCTGAGGCGCTCATCAGTGATTATTTCCAGTCCGCAGCGGACAGCAACCAACTCCGCAGTCATCATCGCTCTCTGCATTGGCGAGGCTATGATAAGGTCAATATCTCCAAGTCTTGCGACTTCCTCAGCAAGAACGTCCGCCTGATGCATACCTGTCTTGTTCAGAGGGAGATCAGTTGTGCCAAGTATAATTTCGCGGTTGTTATAATCGGTCTCACCGTGTCGTGTTGAATATATCCTCATATCAGCTCTCCATTGCCTTTTCTATCTCAGCACGGGCGTTCTCGAGCATAAGCTCACTCGGGTGATCTCCGCCCATGATACGCGCTATTTCAGCAACTCTGCCGTCCATATCGAGTTCAGTTACATGAGTCTCTGTGCGGTCGCCGATAATCTTCTTTTCGATCATGAGGTGATGGTCAGCCATGACAGCTATCTGCGAAAGGTGAGTGACGCATATGACCTGCCGCACCTTGCCTATACCGCGAAGCTTTATGCCTATTTTCTGGGCTGCCTTGCCGCTAACGCCAGTGTCTATCTCGTCGAATATCATAGTGGGGATGCTGTCCTTGTCAGCGATAACGCTTTTCAGTGCAAGCATTATACGCGAGAGCTCGCCGCCGGATGCTATCTTTGATATCGGCTTCGGTTCCTCGCCCTTGTTGGCTGAAATCAGGAATTCGACTGTATCCATGCCGTTGACTGTAAGCTTGCCCTTTTCGTGTCTTACAGCTATGACAACTCCCGACATATTGAGGAATTCAAGCTCTGCCGTTACCCTTTCGGCAAAACGCGCGGCAACCTGCTCACGGTGGTCATAAAGTGCCTTCGCCCTCTCGGTAACAGTGTGAAGGAGCTGCTCGCGCTCTGCACTAAGCTTGGCGATCTCATCGCGGGAGCTTTCAAGCCCGTTGATCTCCTCGCAGGCATCGTTGTACAGCTTTATAAGCCCGTCGCAATCCTCAGCGTACTTACGTTTCAGCTTGTTTATCGTACTCAGCCGCGTCCCAAGATATTCAAGCCTCTGACTGTCAAGCTCGACTTTATCAGCAAGTTCTTCAAGTCCCGAGGCAATGTCCGAGAGCTCGATCTCAGCGGCAGTAAGCCTCTCATACAACGCGTTCAGGGCTGGTATATCCTCCGTGAACGATGAAATCCCCTGTTCAGCAGATACTATCATGTCATTTGCGGCATTTTCACCTGTTATAGCCTGTACAGCGCTTTTGACCGCAATAATCGTGCGCTCTGAATTCTTGGCGAAGCTATACTCACGTTCAAGCGTTTCGTCCTCTCCCTCGCAAAGCTCAAGCTCACCAATATCCTTGATAATATCATTCAGGTATCGGCTCCTCTCAATGCGGGACTGCTCCTGCTTTTTCAGCTCGCCGAGCCTTCGTGCAGTCTGCTGAAGCTTGCGGAACGCCTCACGGTAGCTCAGAAGAAGCGAATCATCACCGCCGAAGCTGTCAAGGATGTCCAGATGCTTTTCACTGTCAAGAAGCACCTGATTGTCATGCTGACCGTGAATATTTATGAGCAGCGCACCGATCTCCTTCAGAAGCGAGGCAGATGCTGTCCTGTGGTTTATGCGGGATACACTTCCGCCATCCGCGCTTATCTCACGGGTCACAGTTATCTCGTCCTCGTCGTGGGATACTCCGAGCTCGTCGAGCTTTTCGCATATCTCAGGCGAAAGCCCGGTGAAAAGCGCTGTTATGACCGCCTTATCGCAGCCGGAACGTACTATGTCCTTAGTGCAGCGCTGACCGAGCACAGCGTTGATGCCGTTTATAAGTATTGATTTTCCGGCGCCTGTCTCACCGGTGAAAATATTCAGGTTGCCTGTGAACGGTATCACGGCTTCCTTTATGACTGCAAGATTGCTTATATATATCTCTTTTAACATTCCTTAGAAATTACCTCCCCGAGGGAAACAGCTCGCTGCGGAACTGTCTGGAAAGCTTTTTCGCATCGGCTTCGGTCCTTACGAGAATAAATATCGTATCGTCGCCTGCGATCGTCCCGACTATTCCCTGATGCTCGACCGAATCTATCGCTGCACAGGTGCCCTGAGCCATGCCCGCCCTGCATTTCAGAACGATAGTATTCAGCGCGTAGTCAACTGATATCACCGCTTCTTCAAACAGGCTCTTCTCAGTCACAGAGGCTGGCGGGAGAGTGTACCTGTACTCGCCTGAGGCATCCCTTTTCTTGACGAGCGAAAGCTGCTGAATATCACGCGAAAGCGTTGCCTGAGTAGTCTTTATCCCGCGCCGGGAGAGCAGCTCAATCAGCATTTCCTGTGTGGCAACAGGCTGCTCCGCGATTATTTCAAGTATCGCTTCATGTCTGGTATTTTTCATGACCTTCTCCGTTCATTTTATGGGTCTGCAAAGCTTCCTGCAAAGCGACTCATGGAAGGAATTTCCGATTACGTTCACAAAATTGATATTATGCCTGCCACGGCAGATGTCGATAGATTCGTTTTCAGTCAGGCTTATGTGAAGCTCACCGTCAACGTTTATCACGATGCTGTCGCCGCCTGAGGTCTTGTCAGTGAGCCTGAGCTTCCTACCGGACGAAAAGAGAGTTGCCCTTGAAAACAGCGAATGAGGACAGATCAGCGTCATTTCAATACATTCAAGGTCTGGCTCGATGACTGGTCCTCCCGCAGAAAGAGCATACGCCGTTGAACCGGAGGGTGTACTGAAAAGCACTCCGTCCGCGCGGTATCTTCCGATAAGATAGCCCTCGGAATAAACCTCAAAATCA
>CAMOXW010000075.1 GCA_946629405.1 uncultured Ruminococcus sp. | reverse complement strand
CCGTCGTGCATAAGAGCCTCGATAGCGTAGGTAGAAACTGCTCCTGCGAACTTATCACTCTCGGTCTTTTTGCCCTTAACGACAGGCATGGCGAGGGAATCCTCGCAGAACTTTGCATAGACATTGAGCATACGCTCGGTTTCCTCAATAGCCTCCTGAGCGGTTGCATGGATAGTGTGGCCTTCCTGCCAGAGGAATTCTCTTGAACGGAGGAAGGGGCGGGTAGTTTTCTCCCAGCGAACGACGCTGACCCACTGGTTATAGAGCTTGGGGAGGTCGCGGTAGGAGTGAACGATATTGGAATAGTGCTCGCAGAACAGTGTCTCGGAAGTCGGGCGGACGCAAAGTCTGTCCTCGAGCTTTTCATTGCCGCCTTGAGTTACCCAGGCGACCTCGGGTGCGAAGCCTTCGACGTGGTCTTTTTCCTTCTGGAGGAGGCTTTCGGGGATGAACATAGGCATACAAACGTTCTCATGACCTGTAGCCTTGAACATACCGTCGAGGATATGCTGGATATTCTCCCAGATAGCGTAGCCGTAGGGACGGATGACCATACATCCCTTAACACTGGTATATTCGATAAGCTCTGCCTTTTTGCAGATGTCGGTGTACCACTGAGCGAAGTCCTCGTCCATAGAGGTTATCGCAGTGACCAATTTTTTATCCTTTGCCATATAAACAGTCCTCTTTTCTGTTGATTCCATAGATATTAACATTATACCATTATCCTCACCTCTTGTCAAGCAGCGATTCCGCCGTTTTCCACGGGGCGCCCCTGAGGGCTTGCGTTCGCGGGGGCGGAAGTCTCCGTTCGCTCACGTTGGCAAAGAACTTTCGTGTGCGATCAGGGAAGGTAACGGCTGAATTATGAATTAAAATGTACAGCACAGGGGTTGACTTTACCTGCAAAACGGCGTATAATAACTATGTATATGCTCCCGGATGGGGGAACAAAATCATTATTCAAGGAGAAAGCAATGGGCAGATATTTTGGTACAGACGGTTTCAGAGGCACCGCTAACGAAAACCTCACAGCGGATCACGCATTCAGAGTAGGAAGATTCCTCGGCTGGTATTTCGGCGAACTCAAAAGACGCTCCGGAGACAGCTCAGCTCCCCGCATAATCATCGGCAAGGATACCCGCCGTTCCAGCTATATGTTTGAATATTCACTCGTGGGAGGTCTTACCGCTTCGGGTGCCGACGCTTACCTTCTCCACGTTACAACGACACCTTCAGTGGCTTATATCAGCCGCATTGACGCATTCGACTGCGGTATAATGATATCTGCAAGCCACAACCCTTACTTCGACAACGGCATAAAGCTCATCAACAGTCAGGGCGAAAAAATGGAGGAATCCGTAATTGAGCTTATTGAGGACTACCTTGACGGAAAATTAAATGCTTTCAGTCAGGACTGGCAGGAGCTCCCCTACGCCAAGGACGACAAGATCGGCCGAACTGTTGACTATGTTTCGGGCAGGAACCGCTATATCGGCTACCTTATTTCCCTGGGAATGTACTCCTTCCGCGGCAAGAAAATAGGTCTTGACTGCGCCAACGGTGCCGCATGGAACATAGCAAAGGCAGTATTTGACGCACTTGGTGCTGAGACCCATGTTATAAACGCTGAGCCGAACGGCTTGAACATCAACAACAATGCCGGCTCGACCCACATCGAGGTGTTGCAGAAATACGTCGTTGAGAACGGACTTGACGCAGGCTTCGCCTATGACGGTGACGCTGACAGATGCCTGTGTGTTGACGAAAAGGGCAATATCATCACCGGCGACCACATTCTTTATATATACGGAAGATACATGAAGGAGCGCGGAAAGCTGGTCAACAATACCGTTGTGGCAACGATCATGTCCAACTTCGGGCTTTTCAAGGCTTTTGACGAGATAGGCATTGACTATGCAAAGACAAAGGTCGGCGACAAATATGTTTACGAATACATGAAGGAGCACGGCTGCTGCCTCGGCGGTGAGCAGTCCGGGCATATAATCTTCTCGAAGTACGCCTCCACCGGCGACGGCATCCTCACCAGCCTCAAGATCATGCAGGTGATAATGTCCAAGGAGAAGCCCCTCAGCGAGCTTGCCGCGCCGTTCGCAGTATATCCTCAGGTGCTTGAAAACGTCCGAGTGAAGGATAAGACCGCTGCCCAGAACGACCCTGATGTGCAGGCCGCTGTGAAGTCTGTTACCGAGGCTCTCGGCTCCACCGGAAGAATACTCGTCCGCGAAAGCGGCACTGAACCGGTAGTCCGCGTAATGGTCGAGGCTGAAAACGAAGATATCTGCCGCAGATACGTTTCTAAGGTTGTCGATATCCTTAAAGCAAACGGTCACGCTGTCTGAAATCCATGAAATAAGTGGGAATTATTATGAAAAAACAGGCTTTTAATCCTTTTCTGCCGCCGGATGTCTGTATCCCGGACGGCGAACCTCATATTTTCGGAGACAGGGTCTCCCTCTACGGCTCACACGATCTCGAGGGCGGGTGGACATTCTGCATGGGCGATTATACCGTCTATTCCGCACCGCTGAGCGATCTCTCCGACTGGCGCTGCGAGGGGGTTATCTACAGGGCTGAACAGGACCCGGACTTTGCCGAGCGCCCGTATATGTACGCACCGGATGTTGTTCAGGGCAAGGACGGAAGGTTCTACCTCTACTATTGTATGTCAGGAAAATTCGGCTTTGGCGGCTATTACGGCCCCATAAGCGCTGCGGTCTGCGACGAGCCTGCCGGGAAGTACGAATACCTCGGCTATGTTCGCTATAAGGACGGCACACCGATGAAGAAGTACGTCTGCTTTGACCCATGCATATTCAATGACAGCGGCAGGATGCTCCTCTACTACGGCACCCAGTATCAGGGCGAAGCAAACGATATCCTTGCATCTGACGAGAAGAAACTGACTGACGTAATGCATCGCTATAACAAGTCAAGGGAGGAGATACTCTCCACTCCCGATAACGTCAACGGTCCCGCGGTCGCCGAGCTGGAGGACGATATGCTCACCGTAAAGGGCGAGCCGCACCACATCATCCCCTATGAGGCTGACTTCGGCGGACATGAATTCTTCGAGGCAAGCTCAATGCGTAAGGTCGGCGGAAAGTATTACTTCATCTATTCCTCCCAGCAGAACCATGAACTGTGCTATGCGGTGAGCGACTTCCCCGACCGAGGTTTCGAGTTCGGGGGAACGATAGTTTCCAACGGTGATATAGGCGTGAACGGCGTCACCAGCGAGACAAGGATGAACATGACCGGCACCACACACGGCAGCATAATTGAGATAAGCGGTCAGTGGTACGTCTTTTACCACCGTCTCACCCACAAGTCCGACTACAGCCGTCAGGCGTGCGCGGAACGTATAGATATAGCCCCGGACGGTACCATAAAGCAGGCTGAGATGACCTCCTGCGGACTGAACGGTGCTCCTCTCCGCGGTGAAGGAACTTACCCTGCCGTGATAGCCTGCAACATCACAAACGGACATATGCCGCACGGCTCGAACAGTATATATTCAGACAGCTTCCCGAATGTCACCCACAGGTCAGCTGGCACTGTCACAGAACGCTTTATCGGCGAAATAAGCGATAATACGCTCATCGGCTACAAGTATTTCCGCTTTGAAGGACTTGGAAGCATCACTCTTACTGTCAGGGGAAGCGGGAACTTCGCGGTAAGCACCAGCCTGACCGGCGAGCCCATATGTACTGTCAGCTTCGATTCCCCGGACTGCTGGAGCAGAGTTACTGCTGAGGCAAGCCTCCCGGACGGAGTTTACCCCATATATCTCAGGTATTCCGGCAGCAGCACGGCTGAGCTGAAGGAGCTGTGCTTCAATTGTCATAATGTTTAATCCGGAGCGCATACAGCGGCGGTTATTTGGCTAAAAGCAGGAAAATAGCGCCTTTTCTCAAAAAAATGTTGACGGAAGTCCGGCAAAGTGCTATAATGTTTAATTGGCAGAGCCTATATGTTTAAATATGTAAATAACAGGAGGTAACAGAAAAGTATGTCAAAAAGCACCGAACGCAACCTTAATGTTACGATAAAAAATCAGGAGGACAATAAGGATGAAGTTGTAATATCGCTCTCATCCATATTCAGAAAGCTGAAAAAATACTTCCTCCCATGGATCATAATCGCCGCAATGCTGGGCGTTATTACTTTAAGCGTCAAGACATACAGCGTTGTAAAAAGCAAGCCCCCGCTCACCGCACTTGTAAGCTTCAACTACAGCGGTATCGAAAAGGGCCTCGACCCCAACGGCAAGACCTTCGATGTCAACACTCTCAAAAACCCTGAGGTCATTTCAAGCGCTATTTCAGAACTCGACATGGATGTTGCAAAGGTCGAGAGCGTAAGGCAGAACCTCTCCATTGCCGGAGTTATCCCAAGCGATGCCATTGACAGGATCACCGCTTACAGAACCATCATGAACCAGTCTACAAACGGCAGTATTGCTGCTGCACAGGCTGTTCTTGATACTTCCTACTACCCTACCCACTATAAAGTGACTTTCAACTATGCAAGCACAGGCCTTTCCAAGAGTGACGCCGTTCAGGTGCTCAATATGACCCTTGAAAAGTACCGCGATTACTTCTACCGTCAGTACGGCTATAACCAGTCGCTCGGTGCCGCGGTAACAATGATAGACTACCAGAGCTACGATTATCCCGAGGCAATCGACCTCTTCAGATCGACCCTCAGCACACTTGCCACCTACCTTAGAGACCTTTCAAGCGAGGATCTCACACGTTTCCGTTCCTCCACAGGCTACACCTTCGAGGACCTCTATGAATCGGTAAACGCAGTAAGGACTCTCGACCTTGACAAGGCTGACTCCCTCGTTACCGTAAACAATATCACAAAGGATAAGCAGGCAGCTATAGACTACTATCAGTTCTTGATCGAGGACCTCACCCGTACTCAGCATCAGAATGAGGAAAGCTACAAGGCTGTACAGGCTGCAAAGGGCGCATACCAGAAGGATACCCTCCTCGTTATGCAGAGCGCTGATGGCTCTAATACCGAGATATCCAAGACATCCGAGGAGTACGACAAGCTTGTCGATCAGGAGGTAAACCTCGCCAAGAATATCGCTGCTACAAAGCAGAAGATCAATGAGTATACCACCCGCAAGACAGCTCTTGAAAAGGCTTCTTCAAGCACTCCGGCACAGATCGAGGAGCTTGACAAGATGCTCGCAGGCATCAACGCCAAAGTCAATGACCTCGTTGAGACCACAAAGGACACCGCGGATGAATACTTCAAGAATGTTGAATTCGCAAACGCCTACAGCATCCTCGTTCCCGCTGTAAACACAAACGACGTAAGCCTCTCGGCTATCGTAAAAAATTCTGTCAAGTCAGTGATCCTTCTTGAAGCTCTCATATTCTTCATTTACTTTGGTATTGCATTTGTAACTGCTATCGTAGATGAGAACAAGGGCAGGGAAAAGCTCGCATCCGCCACAGTCTCCGGCGGCAGCGACAACGAGGAGGACGAAGAAGCTGATGACGACGAGGAGCTCGACGAGATGATCGAAGATGTTGCAGAAGCTCTCGGCGCTGAACCTGAAAAAAAGCAGTCCTCCCCCAAGAACAGCAGCAAGAAAAAGTAATCTCTGGGCCATAGGGAAGCATTGCCTTCTCTATGGCTTTTTGTATGATTTCTACAATTATGATAGGGAAATTTTCTTGCTTTTCTTCGGGAATGCTATTGCAAATCGCTGAAAAATATGGTATAATACTATAGCTAATAGAAATATATCCGGAGGTAATAAAATATGGAAACCCTTGAAATAGTCGGAGGAATTGTTCTCCTTATCGTTTGCGCTCTTATCATCGTTCTCTGCCTCTCGCAGGATCAGAAGTCTCAGGACAGTATGTCAGCCGCCCTCACAGGTGCAAGCTCTGATTCATTCTACGGCAAGAATGAGGGAAGAACCAAGGAAGCTATCCTCAACAAGCTCACAAGGACTCTCGGAATAATAATGTTCCTGGTCGTTCTCGCGATCAACCTTATACCGGTCATCAACAAGTGATCCAACAGCCCTGTGACATACGTCATGGGGCTTTATTTCTTATACAGTAAACCTCTTGAAAGGCGGCGCAGATGTCAGACAGATCACGCAAAAAGGCTGCTGCCAAAAAAAGCAGCCCGGTTGAAAATTACAAAAAGAAAATAATTGCATTCCTCAGTGCGTTCGACAAAAAAACTATGCAGCTCAGTCAGCTCGAATCCAAATGCAAGACCAAAAAATACGGCAGGGATGACTTCGTAATGGCGTTCGACGAGCTTCGCACCGAGGGCAGGATAACAATGAAGAAGGGCATGAAGGTCGGACTTTGCTCCCGGCTGGATATATTCCCCGGCACGGTAACAAGGCTCAGCCGCACCTTCGGCTTCGCCGAGACTGACAGCGGCATCGAATACTTCATTCCCGGAAAGTGTATGCTGGGCGCAATGCCCGGCGACAGGGTCCTCATCTCGGCTATAGAATCCCGCAGCGGCGAGCCAGAGGGCGAGGTCACAGATATAATCGGCTTCGGCAGTCAGACCCTCACCGGCAGGATAGAGACTGTTGACGGCGAGCCGTACCTTGTCCCCGACACGGCTGCAAAAAATCATATGATTATAGTCCCCGGCGAAAACGCCGACTTTGCGGACGGAGATAAAGTGCTTGCGGAGATAGTCTTCCGCGGCAAGCGCCATGCTGAGCACAAGGTCAGGATAACCTCCACTTTCGGCAGCTCGGACAGCGCAAAAGCCTGCTGCAAGGCCGTGATAGCTTCTCACGGCGCTCCGGTGGACTTCCCGGACGAGGCTCTCAGGGAAGCCCGAAAAATAGCCGAGGGCGGCGTTCAGGAGTTCTGCTTCAACAACCGCGAGGACCTCACCGGGTTGAATATCTTTACCATAGACAGCGCTGAGTCAAAGGACCTCGACGACGCTGTATCAGTCGAGCGAAAGGGCAGCGGCTACCTGCTCGGCGTTCATATCGCCGATGTTTCACACTACGTCAAGGGCAACAGTGCTCTCGACAAGGAAGCTATGCTCCGCGGTACAAGCATCTACTACGCCGATAAGGTGATACCCATGCTGCCGGAAGCTGTCTCGAACGGCATATGCTCGCTCAATCCAGGTGAAAACCGGCTGACCCTCTCGGCGTTCATTGAGCTTGACAGCGAGGGTGAAATGCAGTCCTACCGCTTCTGCAAAAGCGTGATACGCTCCCGGGTGAAGGGCGTGTATACCGAGATAAACTCCCTGCTGAGCGGCGGTGAGAACTTCCGCGAAAAATACCGCGATGTCCTTGATGAGCTCCCGCTTATGGACGAGCTTGCGGACAAGCTTATCGCAAAACGCCGGCGAAGACATTCTCCGGAGATAGACACCACCGAAACAAGGCTTATCATAGACGAAAACGGCGTGTGCTGCGGAGCCTGTGCGCGCGAGCGCGGGAAGGCAGAGCGGATAATTGAGGAATTCATGCTCACCGCAAACGAAGCGGCGGCGAAACTCGCCCGCGAAAAGAACGTGCCGTTCGTCTACAGGATTCACGAAGCTCCCCCGGAGGCAAAGGTCGAGGCACTCCATGAGATACTCCCGAAATTCGGGCTGGAGTGTCCGCACTTCACCGAATTCAAGCCCGTTCACGCCGCTGAGATACTCGAAAGCGCAAGAGGCTCCGACAAGTATGAGGCTGTGAATATGCTCATCCTGCGCTCAATGGCAAAGGCTAAATACTCCACTGAGCCGCTCGGACACTTCGGGCTCGTCCTCAGGGATTACGCTCACTTCACCTCCCCTATCCGCCGCTACCCCGACCTTGCGATACACAGGATAATCACCGACATCCTCGCAGGCTACGGCAATGAGTGGCTGTGCAAGAGATACGGAGGCTTTGCCGCAAATTCCGCAGAGCGTTCTTCTGCTGCCGAGCTGAGAGCACAGGCTATCGAGCGCGAATGTGAGGACTGCTACAAGGCTGAGCTCATGAAGCAGCACATCGGAGAGAGCTTCACCGCAAGAATTTCCGGAGTTACCGAATTCGGCTTCTATGCCGAGCTTCCGAATACCATAGAGGGACTTGTCCACATCAGAACGCTCCCAGAGGGCGAGTACGACTACAGTGAGCCTGTTGCGCTGACAGAAAGATTCAGCGGCGTTTCATACGTCCTCGGCGCAGAGGTCCGCGTGATATGCTCCGCCGTCAACGTCAGCGACGGACTTATCGACTTTGTACTTGATAATGATGATGAATAAGGAGATATTATTATGAGAAAAACCGCTGCATTCCTGCTTGCATTGACTACCGCCGGAGCACTGCTCACAGCCTGCGGAAAGGACAAGGACTCATCCGGCAGCAATACGCTGAAACCCGCTTCATTTGATACCACTGAGGACACCACCGGTCAGCCCGACCCCCTTGAGGAAAATATGACCGAAACAGAGACCGAAGCCGTTGCCTCTGAAACCGCCGCAGCCCCCACCGAAGCACCAGCAGCTCCTACAGAATCATCTCCCACAGCCGCAGAAGGTCCCGGGGAGATAGACCCGCTCGGCGGAGGTGCCTTCGCCTATGACAGCAACGGCGCAGTTGAATTTGAGGGCGACTATTCCGTTCAGGACGACCGCGTACTCATCTCCGCAGCTCAGGCGCTTTTCCAGTCGGCTTGCAGTACGGAGTGGAATTTCCGCTTTGACTGCCCCTATACCCTCGACACCGATAACATCATAACAAACCAGTTCGGCTGGAGCTACAAGCTCGTGACCGATCCCGGAATAACCACCATCGACGACGTAAAGTCGGACTATTTCAAGGTTTTCAGCGACAGATATCCCGTCAGCTTCGAGGATGAATTCATAGAGCAGGATGGCAAGGTCTATGCACTTGCTCCCAAAAGAGGCGGAGATATATTCTACTCAGCCTCCAAGATAACCGCTGTCCAGTCCCGCACAGAGGATGAGATCTTCTTCACCGTTGAGAATTACTACGACGGCACCGACCTCGACGGCACTGCCCCATATACAAAAACCGAGACCTTCTCCGCTGTCATCGGCAGCGACGGCGTATGGCGTGCAGGTAAATTCAGACTGCCGTACTGACGTTCCATTAAATAAGCAAAATGCCACGGAGTACACCGCACCGGGGCTTTTTTGCGAAGTCCCGAGGAGTTTGATCATCAATTCTTTCTAAGCGTGAAGCCACACCTTTTCAGCACGGGTTTTCATTATTCCTCACGATGCTTCATATAAACCAAAAACCTCGCAGGATAACCCTGCGAGGCGATTTTTTGAATACTCCCAATAGGGATAAAATTATCTCTTCGAGAACTGTGGAGCACGACGAGCGGCTTTGAGGCCGTACTTCTTTCTCTCCTTCATTCCCGGGTCACGAGTGAGGAAGCCTGCCTTCTTGAGAGTGGGGCGGAGCTCTGCATCAAATT
>CAMOXW010000074.1 GCA_946629405.1 uncultured Ruminococcus sp. | reverse complement strand
CTGTCATATCCGCTCCCGGAGCGCGCGTAGAATACCTCTGGTGCAAGATACCCCCTTGTCCCCGCGATATCCTTTGAAAAGTCCGTCTGCTTGGAAATATTGAAGTCGCCGAGCTTATATACTCCATTCTTGTCGATAAAAAAGTTTCCGGGCTTCAGATCACGGTGGATTATTCCGAGGTCGTGCGCCGCCTTGATGCCTCTGCCGATATCGCAGGCAAGCCTCAGGACATTTTTCTCCTCAAGCTTGTACTGACGATTTTTCAGCAGATCACTCAGACAGTCAAGGTACTCCATCCGTATCAGGAAATAATACCCCTCGAGCTTTCCGTTAATGATCAGCTGGCGGATATCCTCGTCCTCATACGACACGATATTCGGACAGTTTTTCAGAGAATACATTATCGTGGACTCGTTTACCGCAAGCGCACGGTGCTCCTCTATGTAGCGTTTCCTGCCGGCTTCATCGAGCTTTGCCGATGGGTCGGGAACGATAGGCTCTATCTTCAGAGCAGAGATATCCGTCCTGCTCATGCGATTTGCAGTGACCTTGTATACCGCACTGTAAGCGCCCGAGCCTATCCTCTCCTGGATGTACCAGTTCTCCCAGAGCGGCTGCTTGACCTGTTTCAGGATAACCTCGATCAATTCGCTGTTTTTCACTGTATCAACTCCGATCAGCCGCCTGAGATCCGGCCGGCTGGAATAATATCGTTATGGCAGTCTCTTGATAGTCACCCTGCCCAGTCCCTGTACCTTCATATGAGTGATGAATCCGTCGCAGGCGGCACATATCAGCTCATAGTTTGTAAGCTTTTCCCTTATCATTCCTCTTGTAAGGACCGCGGTCACGCCCTTCTCATATGCGTCCTGACAAAGGAAACGGAGCTGCCTTTCCACCGCAACACCGTCAATACCTGCCCGCTTTCCTGCATCGCCGTAGACAGCATCCATTATGTCCATAAGCCTCCACGGTTCCCTTACACACATTTCAACAGCAAGGCAAAGTATATCAAAACCGCCAAGCTTCCGCGAAAATCCCATGTCCATAAGGTAGACCATGATATCCGGCTGAATGAAGCCTCCGCGCGACCTCCTGGCGATACATTCGATAATGTCGGCTATTCTATCAGTAGACGTCGGAAGCATCAGCAGTCGCAGGTTCCTTCTGTCGGGGAACCGCTTCACACCAGCCGAGGTATGATCGCTGAGTGTTACCACGACAGTGGAAAATTTTAATACAGTACACAGCTCATCTGTAAGAGCAATGGTATAATCATGCGTGATCGAGGGGACGCACTCCATGAGTATCACATCAGGACGAAGTTTCCTGCATATTCCCATAACTGTATCACGGTCATTTGTTTCGCAGTATTCAACACATATTTCACGCTTTTCGATCTTTCTCCCGCTGAGAGTCATCAGCGGCGAACGGCCTATGACGAGCAGCACCGGCAGCTTATTCCTCATTTTACACCTCCAAGTAAGAAAAACTTGAAAAATTCGTTACAGACATATTATATCACACTCCTGACCACTATGTCAACTGCGAGATGACCGAATACCACGGTCAAAACTCCGCAATGACCTGTGACGAACTCACACTTGACAAATAATGAAAAATGTGCGATAATAAAATGAGATATTTTGTGAACTGTTCCGATGTGAATTGAACAGTATCAACTTCAAGGAGGTATCATCATGCTGAAAAATATTATCAGCGTCGCGTGTGCTGCAGCTCTCTGCATTTCCGCAGCAGCCTATAACGCACCCGCTGCAAAGCTCGGCGCCGACGCTGCAAGCGAACAGAACTACGCCGACGCTCTTGACAAATCCCTGTTCTTCTATGAGGCACAGCAGTCGGGTCCCCTTCCGTCATGGAACCGCGTTGAATGGAAAACGGATTCCACCATGTCTGACGAGGTGCTCGGAGGCTGGTACGATGCGGGCGACCATGTAAAGTTCAACCTTCCGATGGCTTATTCCGCCTCAATGCTCGCGTGGGGACTCTACCAGTATCCCGGCGGACTTGAAGATACAGGACTTATGAACACTTATGTGAACAATCTTGAATTCGTTCTGGACTACCTCGCTGACTGCGACAAGGGTACGGAGGTAGTATATCAGGTCGGCAACGGTAAGGCTGACCATACATGGTGGGGTCCGGTCAGCCTTCTTGAGTATGGCATGGCTGACAACGGCCACGATATCGCCGAGGCGCGTGAAACTCTCAGCGCTTCATCAGGATGTACGGCTGTATTCGGCGAAATGTCCGCTGCACTTGCCTCCGGCTATGCTGCACTGAAAGGCAGGGTAGATGACTCAAAGCTTGCCGGCTATCTTGAACACGCGGTGAATATCTACAACATTGCCAAGAAAAATCCAAGCGATGACGTTTACAACGACAGCGACGCACAGGGCTTCTACCGTTCAAGCCATTGCTACGACCAGTTGTTCTACGCCGCAAACTGGCTGTATATAGCCACTGGTGACAGTACATATCTCGACGATGCCAAGAGCTATATCTCTAAGCTTCCCGAAATGCTCGGAGAGGGCGGCATAGCCTACGGCTGGGCACACTGCTGGGATGACAACACACAGGGCGGCGTTCTGCTCTACGCTATAAACACTGGCGAAGCGGCCTACACATCTCACGTTAAGAAGCACCTTGACCGCTGGGTGAACGGCGACGAGGCTAAGATAATTCCCGGCGGTCTCCGCTGGCTGAGCAACTGGGGCTGTATAAGATATGCAACGGCTTCATCCTTCATTGCGGCTGTAGCGAGCGACACGATCCTCAAGGGAACTGATACCTCAAAATACGAAGAATTTGCCGAAACACAGGTGAACTACGCTCTCGGCGACAACCCGCTCGAGCAGAGCTATGTAGTTGGCTACGGTGACAAGTACCCCCAGAACCCGCACCACCGTACCGCTCACAGCTCATGGAAGAATTCGACTACCGTGCCGGATAAGACACGTCACATCCTATATGGCGCACTCGTCGGAGGTCCGAACGAGGACGGTTCCTACAAGGACGACCGCGACGACTTCATAAACAATGAGGTCGCCACAGATTATAACGCCGGATTTACCGCAATGCTCTGCAAAATGGTCGATAAGTACGGCGGAACGATTGACCCGAACTTCCCCCCGAAGGAAATACACGATGCTCCCGAGTTCTACGTCGAAGCGATCGACAAGGGCTCAAGCTCAAGCGGCATGACAGTAAGCTTCAAGATAACCAATCACTCCGCATGGCCGGCAAGAGTTCAGGATAATCTTTCCTTCCGCTACTTCATCGACATGAGCGAGGTCATCGCAGCCGGCAAAAAGCCAGAGGATGTCGTTATCCGCTGCGACCGCGACCAGTCAGAGATGTACAAGAGCAAAGGCGTTGCCTCGGCAATCATCTCAAAGCCTGTACAGTACAGCGGTAATATCTACTACGTTGAGGTCACTCTCCCGGACGGAAGAGCAGTCCTGCCGGTATCTGAGGGTATGCAGCAGTGCGAGATACTCCTTGCATTTGTAATGCCGGACTACGGCTCCGGCTGGGATGCAACAAACGATTTCTCCAACAAGGAGATACTCGGCGCGACCGGAACTACCGGCGCGGACGGCTCTGTACACGGAATAATCACTCCCTATATCCCCGTCTATGTCAATGGTGAGCTCTACTACGGCTATGAGCCTGACGGAACATATGCTGACGGTCTCGGAAGCACCGGCGGAGATGTTGCTTCCACAACAACAACTACCGTTACTACTACAACTACAACGACAACCGCTCCTCCGACCGAGGACAACGATATCCTCTACGGAGACGCAAACGGCGACGGTCAGGTGAATATGGCAGACGCTGTGCTTGTTATGCAGTGTATCTCCAACCCCGATATTTACGGAATAGGCAAGGGAAAGGGCATAAAGCCCGAAAATGAGGCTAAGGCAGATGTTGACGGTAATCCCGGAATAACCAACAAGGACGCCCTCGCAATACAGAAATACAAGCTCGGACTGTTAGACGGTCTCCCGGCATAAGCTGAGCATTAAATAAGCAGTCACAGGAACTGCCGGCAGGAACACCGGCAGCCTGTGACTGCTTTTTTGTACG
Organism: uncultured Ruminococcus sp.; assembly: GCA_946629405.1. Next base: position 866 of record CAMOXW010000074.1, on the reverse strand, counting down.
GAAACGAGGTTTCAGCTTGCTTATTCTCCGGCGTTTCCGCCATGATCGTTCAATATAAAATCCCCTCCGCCGGTTAGCACAGCGAAGGGGATCGTTACTGCTTAATTATGAGTCACTGATTTTTTATCAAACGCAGCCCTGAGCCTTCATTGCCTCAGCAACCTTGAGGAAGCCTGCAATGTTTGCACCGGCCATGTAGTTGCCTTCCATGCCGTACTCCTTGGCAGCTTCGTCACAAGCCTTGAAGATAGACTTCATGATGCCGTGGAGCTTAGCGTCAACCTCCTCGAATGTCCAGCTCAGTCTCTCGCTGTTCTGGCTCATTTCAAGACCGGATGTAGCAACACCGCCGGCATTTGCAGCCTTGGCAGGTCCATAGAGGAGACCGTTCGAGAGATATGTCTCGATAGCCTCAGGAGTTGAAGGCATATTTGCACCCTCAGCGATAGCATAACCGCCGTTTGCAACGATAGCCTTTGCACCGTCGCCGTTGATCTCGTTCTGTGTAGCGCAGGGAAGTGCGATATCAAGCTTGATGTCGCCTGCATTGGACTTGAGTGTCCATACGCTGCCCTCGTGGTACTCAGCATTCTTGTGTGAAGTTCTGCCGATATATTCCTTGATACGTCCGCGCTCAACCTCCTTGATCTGCTTTACAACGTCAAGCTCGATTCCGTCGGGATCGTAGATATAGCCGTTTGAATCAGAAACTGTAACTACCTTTGCACCGTACTGTGTAGCCTTTTCAGTAGCGTAGATAGCAACGTTGCCTGAACCGGAGATAACAACGGTCTGACCCTTGAAGCTCTTGCCGTTAGCAGCAAGCATCTCGTTTGTGAAGTAGCAGAGGCCATAGCCTGTAGCTT
>CAMOXW010000073.1 GCA_946629405.1 uncultured Ruminococcus sp. | reverse complement strand
GGCGACGACGGTATGCCGATAGGCTTGACGAATGAGGATATTTCTAAAAATGATTTCGAGCTTATTCAGGACATCATCAATACGGACGATATCGACATCGTGGGGAGCTTCTCGTTTGGCAATGCCTCAAAGTATGAGATTCTCAAGCGCAAGGGCGCTTTTGCTGATCTTTATAAATTCATGGAGGACGACCCGGAGGTCAATCCCTCGCTGCTCAACAGCCATATTTTGCAGCTCAACGAGATAGACGGCAAGCTCTACAGTATGCCTGCATTCTACACGTTCGAGACACTCATCGGAAGAACGGAGTACGCCGGCAGCAAGGAAAACTGGACTATTGATGAATTCATCGACCACTGGGACGCTATGCCGGCAGGTTCGACGGTCAACGGTGCTAATGAGGCTGAAAATATCTACTACGACGTTCTCAGGGCGAATACGGAGGCTTTTGTGGACTATGACAGCGCTCAGGTAAATTTCGACTCGCCGGATTTCCGCAAAATGCTGGAATTCTGCAAGCGTTTCCCAAGCAACGGCGGCGAGAAGGGCAGCTACGACTACAACGCTCCGCGGCTCGTTGCGAAGGCGTGGGTGATGAACTACGGCGGTGCAGTGTTCACTGAGCTTAATACCTCCGCATGGCAGGAAAAGTCCTATCACCTGAAGGACGGAGAATATACCTTTGTGGGCTATCCTTCATCGGACGGCAGGGGAGCTTATCTCATGAGCAGCGGCTTTGACTACTCTATATGTGCAAGCTCGTCAGCGGCTAAGCAGCGCAGCGCGTGGAAGTTCATAAGGCACTTCTACACCGAGGATTATCAGCTTGAAAACGCAGCCGAACGCTATGAGTATACCGACCCTGAGACTAATGAGACGATAGTGAGCTATTCCCTGAATAACGGCTTCTGCCTGAACAATGCCGCGCGGAGGAAGGTCGCTGAGAATATGGTCAGCGGCTTGTATGACGGCGAAAATCAGTCGGTAACTGTTCAGGGGCATACGGTTGACCAAGAGGAAGACCACCTTGAAATGGCGGATTGTGAGTTCCTTGACAGGTATATGGACAGCATTGACCGCTGGGAGGCCGCCAACATGGACGGTGAGCTGTTTGACATCATCGAGCCGGAGGTAATGGCTTATCTCAGAGGTTCGCAGGACCTTGACTACACCGTTGACATGATACAGAACCGTGCCTCAGTCTGGATATCTGAGCAGGCGCAGTAAAGGGCTGCACCGCGCACGATCTGCGCCACTACAAAAAAAGGATGATGTATATGAAAAGACACTTGATCGGTTCCCGGCGGCGGGAGCGACTGTTCAGCTATCTGTGCATACTTCCGGGGCTCATCGGAGTGCTGGTGTTCTTCGTTGTGCCGTTCGGGATAGTGATATATTACTCCCTCATCAACAACCCGGTCGCAAAGGAATACGTCGGACTGGATAATTTCAAGGCGCTCAGCCAGAACCTCGCTTTCCGCAAGGCTGCCCGCAATACTGCCGTATTCTCGGCGATAGCTGTACCGCTCTCTGTAGTTTTGTCGCTGGGACTTGCAGTTGTGCTTGAAAGGAATATCCCCGGAAAGAGCCTGTTACGCTCATTCTTCCTCAGTCCGCTCATGGTGCCGACAGCCTCCGTTGTACTCGTCTGGGAGGTCCTGTTCCACGCCCACGGAACAGTCAACCAGGTCGCGGAAATGTTCGGCGGGGAGCCTGTGGACTGGCTGCGTTCACCAAAGGGGCAGCTTGTAATAATACTGATGTTCCTCTGGAAAAATATCGGCTACAGCATGATACTTTTCATGTCGGCGCTCGGGAGCGTTCCCCGCGATATGATAGAGGTCGCGGAGCTGGAGGGTGCAGGCGCGTGGTACAGGTTTGTCCATATCAAGCTGCGCTACCTCTCGCCGACGATCGTTTTCGTGTTCATGCTCTCGCTGATAAATTCCTTCAAGATCTTCCGCGAGGTCTACCTTCTCACGGGAAGCTACCCATATGACAGGATGTATATGCTCCAGCACTTCATGAACAATACCTTCAACCGCCTCGATTACCAGAAGCTCTCGGCAGCAGCGGTCATGTTTTCAGGTGTTATGATAGTTGTGCTTGCGGTGCTGCTTACTATTGAAAATATTGCCGGAAAGGATGTGGAGAGCTGATGAAGCGGAAGCAGAGGACTGCACTTGCCGACCGCTGTGCTGCGGTGTTCATACTTGTAGGAGCTCTTGTTTTCCTTATGCCGACTGTGCTGACGATAGCAAATTCCTTCATGACCCGAAGCGAGATAGATGCGAACTACGGCGCGATGATAGACAATGTGACTGACCGCGAAAAGTCCTATATATCCGACGATGTGAACCTTAAATTCATTCCCGACAAGGTGACTTTCTCGCAGTACCGGGCGGTGCTGATAACGAATTCCGACTACCTCATGAAATTCTGGAATTCGGTCGCACTTACCGTTCCGATAACGTTTTTTCAGATATTTCTTGCGCTCATTGCAGCTTACGGTTTCTCACGCTTTCCGTCGAAGGGCAAGGCTGCGATATTCTTCGCCTACATGGTGCTGATGATAATGCCGTATCAGGTAACGCTCGTTCCGAATTATCTCGTTGCAAAGAAGTTCGGGCTCCTCGGGACGCGCAGGGCGATAATCCTCCCGGCAGTGTTCTCACCGTTCAGCATATACCTGCTGACGAAGGTGATGCGAAGAGTGCCGGCATCCTATGTTGAGGCGGCGAAGCTCGACGGCGCGGGCGAATTGCAGATACTCTCGCGGATATATGTTCCGCTTTGCCGGAGCTCGATAATATCGGTGGCGATGCTCGTATTCATTGATTACTGGAACATGGTCGAGCAGCCGCTCATAATGCTGCCGGATGAAGCCTCGCGGCAGCTGCAGCCGCTGTCGGTATTCTTATCTCAGGTCAACAAGGGCGATATAGGGCTTGCATTCGCTCTCGGTGTTGTCTATATGATACCCACTCTGCTGATATTCCTCTGGGGCGAGGATAGTCTTGTCGAAGGTATTGCCTGCTCGGGCGGGCTGAAAGGTTAGGAGCTGATATTATGGATAAAAAAGCTGAAAAGGCTGTATTGGACGATAATACCCGCAGGGAGCGCAGGAAAACTCTTGTTAAGAACCTGCTGATAGTATTCCTTGCGGCAATGCTGATACTTACCTTTTTTTCAAATACGATAATGAACCGGGCGCTCGCGGAAATAAAGACGCAAAGAGCTGTCCCCGGAAGGATAACCGAGACCGTCCGCATCTATGGCACGGTCGAAGCATCCCAGACCGTTGAGATAAAAACAGATGATATAAGAACAATTGAAAAGATAAATATACGAGCAGGTCAGAAGGTCGCGGAGGGCGATATCCTTTTCGTTCTCGGCTCTGACAGCTCCGACGGACTGAGCACCGAGGAGGAACTCCTCAGTGAAATGGAGACCGCCTACCAGAAGTCTCTGCTGACCGTACCGACGGACTATTCCTCCGAGAATCAGGAGATCAGGAACGCTGCTGAGGACCTTGAAATGGCCATAAAGCGGCGGGATGCGGCTTATGCGGCTAAGGCTTCTGCCGAGCGCGGAAAGACTCAGTATAACAGTGACCGGGCGGATGCTGCGGCACTTACCGCTGAAAGAGATAAGCTGATCGCTGCAATTGCGGCGGCAGACGGTGATGATATCGCCTCTGCTGCTCCGGAGCTTGTAGGTGATCTTGCCGCTCTCCTGAGAGACTGGCGCTCCGCCGAGGAAGAATACTCCGAGGCTTATGCGGTATACGCTAAAGCCGCCGAAGGCGGCGACGCGCAGTCGGCACTTGCCGACTGCGCTGCAAAGGATGAGAAGCGCAGCGCTGCGAAGGCTGCATATGACAGCGAAAAAAGCTGTATCCGCGCCGTTCTTGTCCAGAAGCTGAGCGAGGCGGAGGCGAAGCTCGATGACGTTAATTCGCGTATCGCTTCATACGAGGCTTCGGCTCAGACGGACGGCATGAGCCCCGAGGACTGCGACGCTGACGTAACTGCAAAACAGCGCAATCTGGAGCGCCTCCGCACCGAGCTTGCAAAAACTCAGAGCATCAACGACACAAGCGCTCGCAGTGCCGCTATAGACCTTGAAGCACAGCGCGAAAAGCTCGAAAAACAGCGCCGGAAGGTCGAGGAGCTGCGTGCCGGCAGCGAAAAAACTGATATCGTCTCGAAATATAACGGAGTGGTAAGAAGTGTGGACGTTCAGCTTGAAAGCCTCACATCTGCGGGAGTTCCGCTTGCAGTGATAGACGTTGCTCAGGACAGCTATACCATCCGCTTTGATGCCGAGGCTGAAAAGGCTCAGAAGATAAAAAAAGGAACTCAGGCAGAGGTGCTCAACGGCTTCAGCGGCGACGAAAAAGCAGTTCTTATCAGCACTGAACAGAGCTCCCTCGGAGCGGCTTACCGGACGCTTGTTTTCGAGGTCACAGGGACTGTCTCTCCCGGTGCTGTACTTGAGCTGAATGTGCCGATCTCTGCAAGGAATTACGACACGATAGTCCCTAAGAGCGCGGTATATTCCGACAAGGAAGGCTCCTTCGTCTACAAGGTGCGATCGCGGAATTCACCTCTCGGAAACCGATACTTTGTTCAGCGTGTGAGTGTCGATGTTCTTGCCTCGGACAATACGAGCTGCGCTGTTTCCGGCGAGCTTGGCGGCTCGGACAGCGTGATAACGGCGTTCAGCAAGCCTGTTTCGTCCGGCGATCAGGTGCGGCTGAGCTCTGATGATTAAGGCGGTGAGGTTCTTGACTCGCAGGAAAATTTTTTGTATAATAGCTGCTGCGGTCAACCTTGCAGCACTCGCGGCGGCAGCACTCCTGACCCTTGCCGCTCATCATTCTTCCCGGGCGCAGAGGTACAACTTTGCCTATGAGAGCTGGTCGCAGGGCAAGGGCGGATATGCACAGATAAGCTGCTTTTTTTCCGATAATTCCGGTTTCGGCGTTGCTGATGCCATTTCCCTCCGCAGGGAGCTTGTAAGCAGCCTCGGCTCAGCCGGTGTTCAGGAAAATGCAGGCACAGAGCTCTGTCCGACCGCCTACAGCACTCCTGCGGGAAGCTTTCAGGTAAGCTCCGGCAGGCGCTTCGTCAACGCTGAGATAACCGTTGAGGGAGGCTGGTTTTTCCTGTTCCGCGGCTTCGATCTCATCGACGGAGCTTACCCGGAAAGAGATCAGGCTGACCTTGCAGTTATCGACAGGGCGCTTTCTTTCCGGCTTTTCGGCTCGGAAAAGTCCTCCGGGCTGGATATTTTCATCAGCGGCAAGCGCTACACGGTCGCAGGAGTTGCAGACCTCCCCCGGACTGCCTATGAGCGGGAGTGTGCCGGGGAGATCCCGCGTGTATATATACCCTATGCCGGAGCAGCGGAGCTTTTTCCTGAGGCGGAAACGTTCGACCGGGTAAGCTGCTGCGAGATAATTGCGCCGGAGCCTGTCAGCGGATTTGTAAGCGGCACGGCAGAGCGGGTCCTCGGGAGCTATTCCGGGAATTTTCTTCTGGTCGACAATTCAAGGCGCTTCTCCACGGACGTCCGGATGAAGGCTGCGAAAAAGCTCAGCCGGAGCGCGGTACGCACCGAGCCTGTCGTTCTGCCGTACTGGGAGAATGCCTCGCGGATCGCTGAATACAAGGTCACGCGGTTTTATACCTTCAGGCGGGCAGCGATGTGTGTGCCGTGTATAAGCATCGCGGTGCTGTTCATACTCCTGCTGCGCCTCTGGAACAGGAAAAAACACCTGATATACCGGAAAACAGCCGATCTCATCTACAGCCTCAGATGCCGCTTGTTTCAGTCTTGACATTACGAGCAGATGCGGTATAATGGCAATTTGTGAACGTACAACCACCAAAAAGATATATACCTATTTTAAATATCATAGAAGTAAGGTGATATCATAAGTTCCGACTTTCTTAGCTCTAAGCACTGGGCACTAATAACTAACCATCAATTACATACTAATTACTAAACGGCTACAATGCTTGACATTTCCGGGAGCATATGATATAATGTGTGTGCCGGTGTTTTCCGGACAATGATATAGGAGATGGTAATTATGAAGAAAATTATATGTGCGGCAGCAGCTTCAATGCTTCTTGCTACTACAGCATTCGTGGGCTGCGGCAAGGATTCCGATGATGACGGCGGCAGCGGTTTTACCGGAAAGTGGGCTTGCCAGTCCATGGAGGTCGATGGTAAAACAGTGACAGAATTCAATCTGATCTTTCTGAACGTTCCCTGTGATGCCATGCTGCAGATGGAGATCAAGGAAGGCGGCACTTGCACGATCGGTACAGGCCTTGTTGCCGGCGACCTGTTCGACGCTGATGAGATTACTCAGACAGGCACATGGGAGGAAGTCGATGATGATACCATAAAAGTACACTTTGACGCTTCTTCGAGTGATGATGAAGATGAAGATGAAGACGACGGTCCTCTTGACTTTGAGGTAGACATCGACGGTGATACCTTCACTGTTGACGGCGAAAAGTTTGACGAGGAGGGTATCCTTACTTTCAAGCGCGTATCTGAATTCACAACATATGACGCATCTGCTTCACTCAACGGACTTGCTGAAGCATTCGGCGGTCTTTCTGAATAATAACTGCGGATAAGTAAAAAAATAAAGAATAGTGAGACCGTGCTTATGTGCTGTCCGGCACAGCGGTCGTTCACTATTCTTTTTTTATTGTAAGGACCATACAGAGCTCAGGCTTCTGTATGGTCTTTTGCTTTGCCGCGGTGGTCTTCTATCATAGTCCTGATCGTCCGGTAGAGATAGGGCTTCAGCTCCGCAAGGCTGCACGGCTCCTTGTAGAGTATCGCCGAATAGCAGGTAGAGGAAACAAGCTCTATTATCATGAATATCATGATCTCAGGGTCACTGAACTCATATGGGGCTTCGTCAAGCATCGAGTAGTAGACCGTCGAGAAATTGATATCCTCCTCGGAAGCGGGCGCGGTCAGCGCGGACTTGAATATTCCCCAGCTTAGGTTCTTGGAGATAAAGGTGAGGAGTGTCTGACTTGCATCGAGCTGATTTATGATATTGTCGATCACTGCGATCATCTTGTCCTCGAAGGACAGGTTATTGATTTTCTCCCCGAGGTCAGCGACGGCGTTATTGAAAAGCTGGCTCGACTTGTGAGAGATCAGTTTATTGCGTATGTCGTATTTGTCCTTGAAGTAGAGGTAGAACGTGCCCTTTGCGACACCTGCCTTGCTTACGATGTCGGAAATGGAGGTCTTGCTGAAGCCCTTCGTTGTGAAGAATTCAAATGCAGTTTTCAGCAGAGAGTTTTCCTTCTGCTGCTTGTTCCTGTCGATCTTTCCCATGTAATAACACCTTCTCACTTCTGTTATTGACCCTTGCTAATATTATAACCCATTCAGACAAGGCTTGTCAAGGCAGAAAAATGACTAATGGTCACAATTTTTGCACCTCATATTTGTGCACCTAAACAAAATTTGTGACCAAAAGTCATTTTTTCTTTCGAGCAGGTTGACTATTGGTCATTTTTGTAATATACTATTTATATAAAATACATGAAAGGACGGATATTATGCTGAAATTCGGCGAATGGGTCGCTAAGCACAGAGTCATCATACTGCTGCTCGGCGTTCTGCTGATGATACCATCTGCTATTGGTTACATCAATACCCGCATAAACTACGACATCCTCTCCTATCTCCCGGAAGATATCGACACTATGGAGGGTCAGGAGATACTAAAGGATAAATTCGGGCAGGGCGGCTTCTCCCTCGTTATGGTGGAGGGCATGACCGATAAGGACGTTGCTGCCACCGCCCGCGAATTTGAAAAGGTGGACCACGTTTCCAGCGTCGTCTGCTACCAGTCACTCACTGACTGTGAGATACCGATTGAGATACTCCCGCAGAAGTATTACCGCTTCTTCAACAGCGATGATACTACAATGATAGCTGTTTTCTTCGACGACGGCACATCGGCTGAGGGTACTCTCAATGCAGTCGAGGAAATGCGCGATATCACTGACGACCGCACCTTCATCAGCGGTATGTCGGCGATAACCCTCGATATGAAAAACCTCTCCAAGAGCGAATCACTTATATATGCCGTAATTGCGGTCATCCTTACAAGCATCGTTCTCGTTCTTGCTATGGACTCGTTCCTGATTCCGGTGTTCTTCATGCTCAGCATCGGCCTCGCTATAGTATGGAATCTCGGCACGAACTTCGTTTTCGGCGAGATATCCTTCCTTACACAGGCGCTTGCGCTCGTCCTTCAGCTCGGCGTTACTATGGACTACTCCATTTTTCTCTGGCACAGCTACAAGGAGCAGCTCGAGGTCTATCCCGGCGATAAGGTCGAGGCTATGGCACACGCTATCGCAAATACCATAGTTTCTGTTGTCAGCAGCTCCTTCACTACAGTCGCAGGCTTTCTGGCAATGTGCTTCATGAGCTTCACCCTCGGACTTGACCTCGGAGTTGTAATGGCGAAGGGCGTTATCTGCGGCGTTATTGCCTGCGTAACAGTTCTTCCTGCGATGATACTCATTTTCGAGAAGCCTATCGCAAAGACCTCACACCGCGATTTCATGCCGGGCTTCAAAAGGACTGCCCGAATTATCACAAAGCATTCGTGGATATTCCTCATCCTGGGAATAGTTCTCCTGATACCCGCTGTTTACGGCAATAACAACTACGACGTTTACTACAAGCTCGACAGCACTCTCCCGAAGGACCTC
>CAMOXW010000072.1 GCA_946629405.1 uncultured Ruminococcus sp. | reverse complement strand
GCTCATTTTGCCCTGTCGGGCAAAACAAAGTGCAAAAAAAAATTTCGGAAAATTTATTTTTTCTTGCACTTTGACAACTAAAAATTGGCTTTTAAAAGCTGTATAAAGCCAATTTTTAGTTGTTGAGCAGACATTAATAAAACACAGAAAGGAGCGCATGAAATGTCAATACCGATAGTTGCAGTTGTCGGCAGACCGAATGTCGGCAAGTCCACACTTTTCAACAAGCTTATCGGACAGCGTTTGTCTATCGTTGAAGATACTCCCGGAGTGACCCGCGACCGTATCTACTCAAAATGCGAATGGCGCGGAAAGGAGTTCATGGTCGTAGACACAGGAGGTATCGAGCCGGACAGCGACGATGTGATACTCTCGCAGATGAGGCGTCAGTCCGAGCTTGCGATAGAGAAGGCAGACGTGATCGTGTTTGTCACGGATATTCGCTGCGGCGTGACAGCGGATGATTACACCGTTGCACAGATGCTTCTGAAAAGCGGCAAGCCGATAGTACTTGCGGTGAACAAGTGTGACACCCTCGGCGAGCCTCCTATGGAGCTTTACGAATTCTACAATCTCGGACTCGGCGACCCATATCCTATATCCTCGGTACACGGTCACGGAACAGGCGATATGCTCGACAAGATATATGAATATCTTCCGGACAGCGATAACGAGGAATATGCGGATGATGTTATCAAGGTGGCAGTCATCGGCAAGCCAAACGCAGGAAAATCCTCGCTAATCAACAAGATAGCCGGTGAGGAGCGCGTTATCGTGTCCGATATTGCAGGAACTACGCGCGATTCAACGGACACGGTGATCGAAAATGAGTATGGAAGGTTCGTATTCATTGACACTGCCGGTATTCGCAAAAAATCGAAGATAACTGAAAAGATCGAGCATTACAGTGTGCTCCGTGCATATATGGCAGTTGACCGTGCAGACGTCTGTGTTATCATGCTTGACGCATCGGAGGGCTTCACAGAGCAGGATTCAAAGGTCGCGGGCTATGCCCATGAGCAGGGCAAAGCTTGTGTAGTTGCGGTAAATAAATGGGACCTCATCGAGAAGAACGACAAGACGATGCAGGAGTACCGCACGAAGCTTGAGAACGATTTCAGCTTCATGTCATATGTGCCGTTCGTATTCATTTCGGCAAAGACAGGGCAGCGGATAGACAAGCTGTATGAGCTCATCAGGTACACATACGGGCAGAACAGCATGAGGATATCCACAGGTATGCTGAACGATGTTCTTGCATATGCTACAACAAGGGTACAGCCGCCTTCTGACAAGGGCAGGAGGCTGAAGATATACTACATGACGCAGCCCTCGACGAAGCCTCCGACGTTTGTGACCTTCGTCAACCGTGCTGACCTGTTCCACTTCTCCTACAGGAGATACATTGAAAATCAGATACGCTCGACCTTTGGGCTTGAAGGTACGCCGGTGCGGTTCATAGTCCGTGAGAGGGGAGGTAACGATAAATGAAGATTCTTATAGCACTCATACTTGCTGCTGCTCTGGGATATTTTCTTGGAAGCTGCAATTTTTCGATAATCGTTGTCAAGCTCATGAAAGGCAGGGATATCCGGGATATGGGCAGCCGCAATGCGGGACTGACAAATACTCTCCGGTGTGCGGGAAAGACCTGTGCTCTGCTCACGCTTATCGGCGACCTGACGAAGGGCGTCATAGCGGTATGGCTGTCGCGTGTATTCTGCGGACTTCTTGACGCGGGACTGTCCCCGGGCAACGACACGCATTACATAGGCTATATCGCGGGACTATTTGCGGTTCTGGGACACATTTTCCCTGTATATTACAATTTCAAGGGCGGCAAGGGCGTACTTGTCGGGGTATCGACGTTCATAATCGTAGATTTCAAGGTATTCCTTGCGCTAATAGCGATATTCATAGTGATACTTGCGATAACGAAATACGTTTCGGCGGCATCGCTGATGGGAGCCGTATACTGTCCGATAGCGACACTGCTGATGTCCTGGATAGTGGATGGCGACGGCTTCGGGCGTAGCTTCCTGTACATGGTCATGTCGGTACCGATGGCGGCTATGGTAGTATGGATGCACCGTTCAAACATAGAAAGGCTGCTTGCCGGAACAGAGAACAAGTTCACTCTTATGACAAGAGGAATACTTGATAAGGAGGATTGACGGATATGGCAAAGATAGTAATACTTGGTTCAGGGGGATTCGGGCTCAGTCTTGCGGTAATGGCTGAGAACTGCGGAAAGCACAGCGTGACCGTATGGTCTAAATTCCAGTCTGAGATCGACGATATAAGAAAGCACGGCGAGCATATCCAGAAGCTTCCTGGAGTGCCGGTATCCGAGAGCATAGGACTGACGAGCGACATTTCCTGTATAAAGGGCTGTGATATGCTTATATTCGGCATACCCTCATCCTTTGTCCGTGACGTGGCGAAGCTTGCCGCGCCGTATGTTGACGATCATATGGTCATACTCAACACCGGAAAAGGACTTGAGGAGGGCAGCCTGAAAACTCTCAGCGAGGTCATCCGCGAGGAGATAAAGACTGACAAGCTTGTGATACTCTCCGGTCCCTCTCATGCGGAGGAGGTAGCGCGCTGCATACCGACGACGGTCGTAGCTGCATCTGATAATCAGGAGGCGGCAGAGTGGGTTCAGAATGAGCTTGGCGGAACGACGCTGAGGATATACCTCAACAACGACGTCAAGGGCTGCGAGCTTGGCGGAGCGCTGAAAAATATAATAGCCCTCTGTGCTGGAATATGCGACGGAATGGGCTATGGTGACAATACAAAGGCAGCGCTCATGACGAGGGGCATCCATGAGATAGCACGTCTCGGGAAGGCCTGTGGTGCGAGAATGAATACATTCAGCGGGCTCACGGGGATAGGTGATCTTATCGTTACCTGCACGAGTATGCACAGCCGAAACCGTCGTGCCGGAATACTTATCGGTCAGGGAGTTTCTCCTCAGGAGGCGGTCGAGAGAGTAGGAACAGTCGAGGGATATTTCTGCTGCAAGGCAGCATATGATCTATCAAGGCGTATGGGCGTGGAAATGCCGATCACAGAGCAGCTCAATGACGTACTGTTCAACGGCGGTGATGTAAGAGAGGCTCTGAATACGCTGATGAACCGTCCTCAGGGCTATGAGGAGATATGATTTCGAGGTGAGTACAATGGTAAAAATTTGCGAGTACAGGGGCCATATCCGCAACTGGAAGGCACTCTGCGGAGAGCTTGGCGTAGACGCCGGACTTCCCCGCGAGCAGCGTGAGCTTGCGATAATCGAAAAGGCTTATGAGAAGTGGGGACATGACATTGCCGATCATTTTTACGGAATGTTTGCGTTTTCGCTTTATGATGAAGAAACGGGCGAGCTGTTCTGTGTACGCGACCAGTTTGGCACAAAGCCTTTCTACTACTATCAGACTGCGGACGGAAAGCTTCTGTGCAGTCTTTCGATAAGGAAAATAATGGAGCAGCCGGGCTTTGTGAAGGAGCTCAACGGGAAGATGCTCCAGATATATATGACACTGACCTATGTAGCAGGAGAGGACACATTCTTCAAGGGCGTAAAGAAGCTCATGCCGGGACACTGGCTTTCGTTCAGGGACGGAAAGCTTGAAATACACCGCTACTGGACGCCGTCGTTTGCCCCTGATGAGAGCAAGTCTCTTGAGGAATGGGCAGACGAGATACACTCTGCTCTCACTCACATAATGACAGAGGTCAAGGAGGACGGCGAGGTGGCTGAGTCCTTCCTTTCCGGCGGAGTTGATTCGTCGTATGTACTTGCGATGAGCGACGCAAGGAGAGCTGACTCCTGCGGATATGATGAGGAGCGCTTTGATGAATCGCGCGTGGCGGCAGTCACAGCCGGGCTTCTGGGAGTTGAACACTCTGTTGCAAAGATACATCCGGAGGACTTTTTCGGCGTGGTGCCATATGTCATGTACAATATGGAGCAGCCGCTCGGCGATGCTTCGGCGATAGTTTTCACACTTGGCTGCAACGCGACAGCGAAGCACACGAAGCTCTGTTATTCGGGCGAAGGAGCGGACGAATTCTTCGGCGGATACAATATGTACCGCAACGCAGAGCGCTACGGTGATAATCTGAAGACCTTCTACGTCGGCAACACGAACATCATGAAGGAGGACGAAAAGCGGCGCATACTCAGGCACTACGACCCTGAGTATCTTCCGATAGACCTTGTGAAGCACATTTACGACGAGACCGAGGGACTTGACCCGCTCACGAAGATGTCTGATGTTGACATTCAGATATGGCTCGAAGGCGACATATACCTCAACGTTGACAAGATGAGTACAGCGGCAGGACTTGAAATAAGGATGCCTCTGACCGACAGGCGTATTTTTGATATCGCATCGAGGATGCCTTCACGCTTCAAGGTCAATGAGGAGCAGAACAAGGTCGCATTCAGAACGGCAGCTGCAAAGGTGCTTCCCGAGGAGATAGCCTTCCGCAAGAAGCTGGGCTTTATAGTACCGGTACGCATCTGGCTTGCCGACGAGCGTTACAATCCAGATGTAAGGGAAAAATTTGCGAGCGAATACGCAGCGGAGTTTTTCAACACTGACGAGATAAAGGCGATATACGATGAATATGTCGGCGGAAATTCCGACAACTGGCGCAAGGTCTGGACTATATACACTTTCCTTGTGTGGTACGAGGAGTACTTCATAAAGAGATAGAACTTACTGCATCCCGAAAGGGGTGCAGTTTTTTTGCTCCCTACAGACTGATCTATTAATCTGGTATTTAAGTATTAAAAGCACAATGTATCAGTTATTGGATATTATAAATCATTGATTAACTAATTCATTAACTGTATAATAATATCAAAGAAACAGAAAGATCATAAAAACGGTCGTATATTTATTTTATTTTGGAGGGACTTATAATGAAAAAACACATGATCCACAGGCGCGCTGCAGCCGCAGCTGCAGCCGCAGTAATGTCCGTGACCTGTATGGCCGGCGGATTCAACCTTACCTCAGACAGGGTGCTGAGCAGCAGCGTTACGGTATTTGCGGCTGAGAGTACAGTAAAGTTCCAGCAGAGCGTAGGCTATGCAGAGGGCGTATACGCAACCTGGACATCAGTTTCCGGTGCGTCGGGCTACAATGTCTATGTTGACGGAACTCAGATCGACTCAATGCTCATAAGGCAGTATCCCGGTTACATGAGAGCCGACGCTGTTGGGCTCAAATCCGGTAAGCATACTATCAGGGTAGTGCCGATCGTCAGCGGCAAAGAGGACAGCTCGAAGGCAGCAGAAACTTCCGCAACAGCATATGCTCACGACAGAACAGGCTTTGCTTTCGTAAGCGGCAATGCAAACGGCGCATACAACGCAGACGGTACACTGAAAAGCAATGCAACTGTTATATATGTTACCGATTCCAACAAGAACAGCGTATCTGTAACTCTCCCTGATAAGAAGGGCGCAGAAACAAAGTTCACCGGTATCCAGAATATCATCACAGCTCTCAAGAGCAACACAAAGGCAGGACCTGTCTGCATAAGATTCATCGGTAATATCACTGACCCATCCACACTTAGCAGCGGTGACCTTTACATTGATACCGCGACCTGCGGACTTACAGTAGAGGGAATCGGAAACGATGCCACACTCAACGGCTTCGGACTTGTAATGAAGAACAGCTCAAACGTTGAGGTAAGGAACCTCGGTTTCATGAACTGCAACAGCAACGAGGGCGACAACTGCGGACTCCAGCAGAAAAACGATCATGTCTGGGTACACAACTGCGACTTTTTCTACGGAGATGCCGGCTCTGATGCTGACCAGGCAAAGGGTGACGGCGCACTTGATACAAAGACATCGACTTATATCACACATTCCTACAATCATTTCTGGGACAGCGGAAAGTGCAATCTCCAGGGCATGAAGTCAGAGACGACATCCAATTATATCACCTACCACCACAACTGGTACGATCATTCCGACTCACGTCATCCGCGTATAAGGACCTGTTCTGTACATTGCTACAACAACTATTTTGACGGCAATTCCAAGTACGGTGTCGGCGTAACACTGGGGGCATCCTGTTTCGTTGAGAACAACTATTTCAGGAACTGCAAATACCCGATGCTTTCATCGCTCCAGGGTTCAGACGTTGCAACAGGCGGGACCTTCTCAGGTGAAGCCGGCGGAATAATAAAGTCTTACGGCAACGTAATGACCGGGCAGAAGGCATATGTCACATATCAGCAGAGCAGCACAGATTTTGACGCTTACGAAGCTTCCTCCCAGACTGAGAAGGTCGGCGCTTCCGTTAAGTCAAAGTCCGGCGGAAATACCTACAACAACTTTGATACCTCGAGTGTGATGTACAGCTACACTCCTGACAAGGCAGAGGATGTTCCCGCTATCGTAACAGCAAGAGCAGGACGAGTTGACGGCGGCGATTTCAAATGGACCTTCAACAACTCTGTTGACGACGAGAGTTATGCAGTAAATACAGCTCTCAAGTCCGCACTGACAAGCTATAAGGGAACAGTTACAGCTATCGGCAGCGGCTTCAAGGAGGACAACACAGCAGCTCCTGCAGTTACAACTTCAACTGCACCTTATGTTGTTACAACCCAGAATACAACTACAAACTCCACAGTTGTAACAACGACAGCTCAGCCGTCCTCTGTACCAACAGTAAGCACAGGCGATCAGGTTCATAACTTCACAACGGACGGCACATCCAGCAGCTTCTTCCAGATAAGCGGCAATCTTTCAACGGCTAAGGGCACTGTGACCTACAATGGTCTGACACTCAGCCAGTGCCTGAAGATCGAGACTTCAACATCTATAGGCTTCACTACCGGCTCATCAGGCAAGCTCACGCTTGTATTCGGCACAGCAGGTTCAACAATAAAGATAGACGGTACAAAGTACACTGCTGACGGAAGCGGCGTAGTCACAGCGGACATATCATCCGGCAGTCACACTATCTCTAAGGCAGATGCAGTAAATCTTTACTATATGTCACTTTCGGGTGCGTCGGCAGGAACTCCTGCTTCAACATCAACTGCGGGCGGCGGACAGACGGCAACTACAACCACAGTTACCACAACATCAGCTCCTTATTCCGGCGGCGGAAATGTTGACATCAACGGTGTAAAGGTAGTAAACGCAGGCGGCTGGAACGAAATGCTCTATCTGACACTCTCAGGCATAAAGGATGCAGATGTTACAGGCGTATCCTTCAGCGGACCGGTTACAGGCACCCTGACAGGTGATGACTTCACATATCTTGTAAGAGATACAAATGAGGGACTTCGCGTTGACCTCACTGGTCTGAAGGCAGGTACTTATTCAGTGTCCCTTGAAACAGGCAAGGGCAGGATCACCAAGAGCGGAATCGAGTTAGCAGCTCAGGATCGTTCAGGCTATGCACATTACAACTTCACAGCAGGAGTTGGCGCTTATAATGACGACGGAACGCTCAAGGCAAATGCTAAGGTGTTATATGTTACTGACAGCAACAAGGACAAGGTATCAGTAACTTCAAAAGATGGCACAACTGTTACCGGTATAGGAAATATCCTGAACTCAGCCGGACAGGATATCGGCGGCGGAAAGACCTCCAACGGCGGTACAAAGCCCAATTCCAACAATGGCATAATAAAGAAGCTTGCAGAGGACGGAACACCTCTTGGTATCCGGATCGTGGGAAATTCAACAGCACCGGCCGTGCTTACACCAATAGATTACACGC
>CAMOXW010000071.1 GCA_946629405.1 uncultured Ruminococcus sp. | reverse complement strand
TTCCCCCAGCGATAGCCGTACAAACTACCCCATACAAATAAAGGTCAGTCGTCGATGAGACCGCGGAAGCCGTCCTCGTCGAAGCGCTGCCTGTAGTGTTCGAGCTCGTCGGAGATACGGCTGTCTATCTCTCTCATTCCGAGCAGTTCAACGGGAGCTTTGTCGTCGGTGAGGACAGTCCCCTGACTTTCGTATCTCTCGAGCCGGACATCGACGCTGTGCATAGCATCGGCGAGGCCGCTGTCGGTGAGCTTTGCTTGATTATTGGCAAAATTCCGCAGCATAGCCGAATTGTTCGAGGCAAACAGCTCGCGGTTCGTTGAGCCGGGAACATTCGCGGTATACACATAGTCAAATACCTCGCATATCGTATCGCTGATGGCATAGTTTATGCTTCCCTTCCGGTCGGAGTGCATATTCATATTAACGACCATGACGCCGTCGGGGCTGAGGCAGTCCTTCACAAGCCTGAAAAACTCGACCGATGACATCTGGAAGGGAATTGTGATATCCTGATAGGCATCGACCATGATAACGTCGTATTTCGTGCTGCCGCTGTCCTTTTTCAAGCCGTTAAGAAAGGCTCTGCCGTCGTAGGTGACGACCTCGATATCCTCGTCAAGGTCGAAATATTTATAGGCAAGCTCGGTGATCTTCTCGTCGATCTCAACGCCCTTCACGCCGACCTCCGGGAAGTACCTCCTGCACTGCTTTGCATAGGTACCGGTACCGTTTCCGAGGATAAGGATATCGCTTCTTTCGCCGCCTCCGGACATGAGCGGTGCAGCCATTGCGGTATCGTAGTAAAGCCCGGTAAGACCGCCGTTTTTCATATACACTGACTGGACGCCGAACAGCACGTTTGTCGAAAGAATGACCTTCTCATCGTCCTCGGTTACCTGAAGATAATTGTAGACGCTCTCTCCCTCGTAGACAAGGTCCTTCTCCCAGAAGGCGAAGCCGAGCGTATTGCTGAACACACAGCACGCCGCGAACATTGCCGCAGTCACGCCGACAAGTACCTTCTTACGCCTGCACGAAACAAAGTAGACGATCCCGAGGAGCAGCAGTATACCGGAAAATATCAGGAATGTAACAGCCGTTCCGACCGTAGGGATAGTAATAAAGGTCGGGGCGAAGGTCCCGATGATGCTGCCGATGGTGTTGAAGGCTCCGAGGGTACCGACAGTCTTTCCGTTGTCGTCGAGGCTGTCAGTGGTGTACTTGACAAGCGATGGAGTGACCGTTCCCAGGAGGAAAAGCGGGAACACAAAGACCGCCATGCACGACAGAAATGCCGCCCATATCAGGAAATTCGTGTTCACCGTCACGACGAGCAGCGCGGAAACTCCGAGTATCACGAATTTTCCCAGAAATGGTATAGCAGCTATCCAGACCGAGGCAATGAGGATCCTTTTGTAGAGCCTGTCGGGATCGGGAGACTTGTCCGCCCACCTTCCGCCGAAGTAATTGCCGAGTGCCATAGCTATCATGATAGTGCCGATGATGATAGTCCACACTATCTGAGAGGAGCTGAAATACGGTGCGAGCAGTCTGCTTGCCCCGAGCTCCACCGCCATCACAGACATACCGGCAAAAAACTCCGTAAGGTAGAGGTATAGCTTATTGCCTAAAAGCTTGCTTTTCTTTTCCATATATTCACTCTTTTCAATATTTATGTAATATATATTATACAGCATCATGGCGGGTATGTCAAATATAATGAAAAGCTTAAGTAATCCGCAGGCTTTCAGAGTGCCGGAATTACATTCCTTTGTAATACCTGTCACCCTTCCCTCCCACGCGGCATATCATAAAACGTGCGGAGAGCTCCGCTGTTCTCCGCGAAAACGAAAGGAGGACGATCATGAACCTTGACCTGTTTGACAATATGAGCGGATCAATAATGCGTGAGCGTGAAAATTATCTTTCACGCAGCGCCCAGAATATACCCGCGGACGCGCCTATGCCGCGCTTCCCGGAAAATACGCCCCTTGCAATGGCATATGTGCCGTTCCAGCAGTGGGGCGAGGTCTACAGCGAGGACGACGCACTGTGCGCCGGAACGCTTTTCCCCGCGCTCGACCTTCCATTCGGCAGAGGAGGCGCCCGCAATGAATGAGAAAAATATCCTTCTCACCAAGATCAAGAAGTATGACTTTGCGATCAAGGAGCTCAACCTCTACCTTGATACCCACCCGAAATGCCGCCGTGCCCTTGCGCTCTACTCCAATTATACAAGCCTCCGGCGCGAGGCTGTAAGCGAGTATACAGCGAAATTCGGCCCTCTTACCCCCGACGCCAACACCGACCCGCTAAGCTGGAACTGGATCAGCGACCCGTGGCCGTGGGAAAGGAGCTAAACTATGTGGATGTATGAGAAGAAACTTCAATACCCCGTTAATATCAAGACACCAAACGCAAAAATGGCAAAGATCATCATTTCACAGCTTGGCGGTCCGGATACCATAAAGATATAATTGAATCTGTAAACTTTCTCCGAGCTGCTTATATTTAAAATAAACTTGACAACCACTTACAATAGTGTTATAATAAGCTAAGAAGTCTGAAACTGAGGGAAGTGCGGTCAGAATCCGCCGCAGCAGTCACTACCGTGTGGGAAATCCCGAGCCGGGTCGCTCGTCAGACTTGCAGATCTCAGAACACAGCGTTCTGGCGTTTTCGGACATGGGAAAACGGAGCTGCTCTGCTCACCTCCGCGAATGGAGGCGGGTCTTAGCTTTGCGCCCTGACGTCCGGTATTTCCGGCGTTTTTTGTTTTGGTCTGTAATTACAATTAAGGAGAATAAGTATGAAAAAGATCATCATTGCAGCTTCGGCTCTGCTTCTTGCCTGCCCTGCTGTCAGCTCTGTAAGTGCTGCCGCTGAGGGTACTGAGTGCAAGGCTTACGTCACCATTTCAAGCGGAAAGGACAAGCTCGACCTCATCCAGCAGGAGGTAAATGTTACTGATATCGACAGCGACGGAAAGCTCACTATCAACGACGCTCTCTACATCGCTCATGAGAATAACTTTGAAGGCGGTGCTGCTGCCGGCTATGCTTCGTCAGTAGGAACTTACGGCCTCGCTCTGGACAAGCTCTGGGGCATCGAAAACGGCGGAAGCTTCGGCTACTATGTGAATAATACAGCCGCTATGGGACTCGCTGACGAGATAAAGAGCGGCGACTACATAAATGCTTTCGTTTACTCGGACACAACAGCTTTCTCAGATGCTTACTTCTATTTCGACAAATATACGGCTGAGGTCGAAGCCGGTCAGGAGCTTGCTCTTACACTTTCACGCGCCGGATACGATGCGAACTGGAATCCTGTCACTCTCCCGGTCGAGGGTGCCGTTATCACTGTAAACGGCGAAGCTACGAGCTTTGTGACTGATTCAGAGGGTAAGGTCAATGTAAAGCTTGAAAGTGCCGGAAAGTTCAACATCGGTGCGACCTCCGAATCAATGATCCTCGTTCCCAACGCTGTTGTGGCAACAGTAAGCGGAAACACCGCTTCCGTTGATACTTCCACTACTACCACCACAACAACAACTACTACATCTGCAACTTCCACAAATACTGCTTCATCGGTCTCAACAGGCAGCAACGCTCCCGCTACAGGCGATTCCAATCCGCCCACAGGCGACACAGGCGCAGGCGTGACATTCGCCGTACTCGCGGCTGCCGCAGCAGTTGCTTTCACTGTAAGAAAGAAAAATGAGGAATAAGGCAGTCTCCACTTCCCTGTGCTGCCTGTTCACATTAATACTCTGCCTCGGCTTTTTCAGGATGAACGCCGAAGGCGCTGGATATACCGTCGGCGAGGTCGAGGATCTTGCCGGCGGTATCGTCGGTTATGAGCTTGATTCTACCGGCTCAGGCAGTATTCAGGACTGGATAAACGGCAGTCTCACGGAAAATGCCGGAATTTCCTCGGAATGGTTCATACTCGGGCTCAGCCAGTCAGGAGAGCGCAGTTTTTCGTCCTATGAGAAGGCTCTGCGCGCCTACCTCAGCACAAAGACCGGGCTTTCCGCAACCTCGCAGGAAAAGTACGCCCTCGCCTTCATCGCAGCCGGCAGCAGCGACTCTTATATCACTGAGGCGCTTGAAAATTCAGCCGGTAAGCAAGGCATTATGAGCTGGATATACGCTCTGCATATCATGAACAACGGCTATACCGCTCCCGGATTTACGGCAGACGGCGCGGTCAGGAAACTGCTGTCCATGCAGTATAAAGACGGAGGCTGGGCACTTTTCGGCAAAAACGGCGACATTGACGTTACCGCTATGACCTTGCAGGCACTTGCACCGTATTACAGCACGGATGCAGACGTCAGACAGGCTGCTGACAGGGCTCTTGCCTTCCTCTCGGAGCGTCAGCAGGAAAACGGCGGCTACAGCAGCTTCGGTACGCAAAATCCCGAAAGTGCAGCGCAGGTACTTACCGCACTTTCCGCCCTCGGTATCGACTGCCAGAAGGACGAGCGGTTCATCAAAAACGGCTGCAACATCATTGACGCAATGCTCTCCTACAGGCTTCCTGACGGCAGCTACTGCCATACAGCAGGCGGTGCTTCAAATACAACTGCGACCGTTCAGGCTTATTACTCATATGTGGCTTACATTCGGCTTCTGCGCCGGCAGTCTCCCCTGCTCGTCCTTGATAACAGAAAGCCGCAGGAAGTGACCGTCACCACTGCCGTCACAACTACTGTCACCACTACAGCTGCCTCATCAGACGCACAATCCCAGACGAACGTCACAAATACAACCGCTGCGGTACAGTCAGCCTCAGCTTCGCAGACGACTGCGGAAACCGTAACAACTACCGTTACGTCAGTGACCTCCGCTCCGGCAATGACCACTTCATCCCTGACCTCGTCTCAGCCGGCACAGACAACGGAAACTTCCCTGCCCGCCGCAGCTCCGACAACTTCAACTATATCCGCTGCGGCAGGCACCACGGACGACTCCCACGGCGGCTACAAGGGCAAAGCGATAGCTGTTACCGTCGGGGCTGCTTCTGTCCTCTCGCTCATCACATTTGCTGCAGGAAAGCGAAATTACAAGAACTTCATAGCAATAGGCGCTGTATCTGCGGGAGCTGCCGTCTTCATCCTCGTCACGGATTTCCAGTCCACTGACAATTATTACACCGGTGAGAAAAAGCACAAGGCAAACGCCATAGGTACGGTAACTATGACTATCCGCTGTGACACAGTGGCAGACAGGCTCAACTCTGAGTTCATCCCGGACGACGGCATTATCCTTGACGTTACCGAGTTCGATATCGAGGAAGGCGAGACAGCTTACGATATTCTCATAGAGGCTGCACGCGCTTACCACATACAGGTTGAAAACAAGGGAAGCGCCGGCTCAGCTCACGGCATGGTCTACATCGCCGGGATAAACTATCTTTACGAAATGGATTTCGGCGACCTTTCCGGCTGGGTATATCATGTCAACGGCATCACTCCCTCCCGCGGCTGCGGCGAGTACGTCCTCAGCGACGGTGACCGCATAGAATGGCTCTACACCTGCGAACTTGGTCACGACCTTAATGAGGTATACGAACAATGAGGAGCTTTCAGGAATTCAACCCGATCGTTATTGCAATCTATTTTTTCAGCGTTACCGGCATTGCAATGTTTTCGTCATACCCGCCGTTCATGGCAATATCGCTTGCCGGAGCGGTAATGCTGTATCTTGTCAGGAACCGCCGCAGGCACGCTAAATCGCATCTTTTTTTCTTCATACTCTTTGTGATACTGGCAGCGGCAAATCCTCTCATGTCACACAACGGAGTGACCGTGCTGTTCATCATGAACGACAATCCCGTCACGCTCGAAGCACTGCTCTATGGCATAAATTCAGCCGCAATGATAGTCGGTGTCCTGTACTGGTTCCGCTCGTTCACGCAGATAATGACAAGTGAAAAGCTGCTGTATGCCGTCGGAGCGCTCTCGCCGAAGCTCTCACTGGTGCTGTCAATGGCGATACGCTTCGTTCCACTGTTCAACCGGCAGTCAAAGCGCGTCAGAAGCTCGCAGACCGCAATGGGACTGTTCAAGGACGACAACATCATCGACGATATCCGCGGACGAATGAGGATATTCTCGATACTCGTAACATGGGGACTCGAAAACGGCATTATCACCGCTGACAGCATGGCGGCGCGCGGCTACGGAATTCACCGGCGCACACAGATGAAGCGCTTCCGGTTCAGACGGGACGATATCCTGATGCTGCTGGCAACACTTTTGCTGCTCTGTATCTGCATCACTGCGCTTATTTCCGGAGAGCTCGCATTCAGCTTCTATCCGGCAGTCCGCAGCGAAAAAACCGGTGTTCTGGGGAAATGCGGCATAGCGGCGTTCTGCCTGCTCGCAGCGCTGCCGGTCATCATCGAAACGGAGGTAAGTCTCAGGTGGAAATACTTGAAATCAAGGATCTGACGTTCAGCTACCCCTTGTGCAGCGAGCCTGCTGTCAGGGATGTCTCGCTCGGCATCACTCAGGGTGAATTCGCAGTTCTCTGCGGTGCTACCGGAAGCGGGAAGTCAACTCTCCTGCGAATGATGAAACGCGGGCTTGTCCCGAACGGCAATATTTCGGGGGAAGTCCTCTACCGAAGCACACCTCTTGAAAAGCTTACAGAGGCCGACTCTGCTTCAAGGATAGGCTTCGTTATGCAGAAGCCCGAGCAGCAGATCGTAACCGACAAGGTCTGGCATGAGCTTGCCTTCGGGCTGGAAAACCTGGGTGTTCCGCCGGATGAGATTGCCCGGAGAACTGCCGAAATAGCGAGCTATTTCGGCATAATAAGCTGGTACGGCAGCGATACCGCAGAGCTGTCCGGCGGTCAGAAGCAGCTTCTCAATCTTGCTGCTGTGCTTGTCATGAGGCCGGAGGTGCTCATCCTTGACGAACCGACAGCGCAGCTCGACCCGATAGCTGCTGCGGACTTCATCGCAACACTGAAAAGGCTCAATCAGGACTTCGGCATAACAGTTATACTTGCCGAACACAGGCTCGAGGACGTCGTGCCGATATGTGACAGGCTGCTTGTCATGGAAAAGGGCAGGCTCATAGCAGACGGTGCTCCGCGTGACGTTATCACTGAGCTGCGCGAAAGAGCGGACATCCTCTGCGGTATGCCGGCTGCATCAAGGCTATACGCCGCCCTCGGCGCTGTCGGAAAATGTCCGCTTACCGTAAGAGAAGGCAGGGACTATATCACGCGGGATTTCGCTGGGAAAGTCACCTCGCTCCCGCAGAAGGAAATTGCTCTGCACAGCGATAGTGCGCTTGAATTCCGGGAGGTCTTCTTCCGGTATGAGCGTGAGCTGCCGGACGTCCTCTGCGGACTTGACCTGAAAATTTATCAGGGGGAGCTTTTCTGCATCCTCGGCGGAAACGGCTCCGGGAAGACCACGGCACTCTCTGCCGCAGCGGGACTGATACGGCCTTACAGCGGGACTATCCGCGTTTTCGGGAAGAAGCTGAAGGACTACCGCAACCGCTCACTCTACCGCGAATGTCTTGCAATGCTCCCGCAGGACGTCCAGACTGTTTTCCTTTGCAATACCGTCCGCGAGGAGCTTGCCGATGCGGGGGCGGATATCTCAACACTCCCCTATGACCTGTCACAGCTCCTTGACAAGCATCCCTACGACCTCTCCGGAGGTGAACAGCAGCTTACAGCGCTTGCAAAGGTTCTTGCCGCAAAGCCGCGGATATTGCTTCTTGATGAGCCTACAAAGGGAATGGACGCAGCCACTAAGCTCAATATTATCCGCATCCTCAGGGAACTCAGGAACAGTGGTATGACGGTAGTTGCCGTCACCCACGACGTTGAATTTGCAGCAGCCTGCGCTGACAGGTGCGCGATGTTCTTCGGCGGGCAGATAGTTTCAGCCGGCGCTCCTGCGGAATTTTTCTCCGCAAACAGTTTTTACACGACGGCAGTCAGCCGCATGACAAGAGGGATATTC
Organism: uncultured Ruminococcus sp.; assembly: GCA_946629405.1. The sequence continues at coordinate 10,921 of CAMOXW010000071.1, read as the reverse complement.
GAGAGGGCAGTCACCATTGATGACGCTGCAAGGCTCTGCCGCCTGAACAGTCCGGGAGGCGCTTCATGATAGTAATAAAGAGCCGGGCACTGCGGAACACGATAAGAATCGCCGTACCGTTCGTGATAATACCTGCTGTTACGGTCATCGGAGCGCTTGCATTTGACAAAAAACGGCATATCATAATCTCGCTTGTAGTTGCAGTTCTTGCGCTGCTGCTATTTGCGGCAGGCTTCGAGCGACGCTCCACCGGCACAAGACGCATGGTGATAGTTGCCGTCATGACCGCACTGTGCTTCGCGGGGAGGTTCATACCGTTCCTTAAACCAATAACCGCACTGACGATAATCACAGCTCTGTATCTCGGGGGAGAAGCGGGTTTCCTTGTCGGATCGCTCTCGGCAGTGCTGTCAAATTTCTATTTCGGGCAGGGACCGTGGACAGCTTTTCAGATGCTTGCGTGGGGAATGATCGGGCTGATCGCGGGACTGCTCTCAGAGCCGCTGAAACGCAGTCGGCTCCTTCTGCTGATATACGGTGCAGCCGCCGGCGTTGCGTACTCGATGATAATGGACATCTGGACTGTTCTGTGGTACGCGGAGGGTTTCCGGGCTGACCTGTACCTTGCGGCGATGATGACCGCAGTACCGTATACGATGTCGTATGCGGTATCGAACGTACTGTTCCTGACGCTTCTTGCTAAGCCCTTCGGCGAAAAGCTTGAGCGTATCAGGATAAAGTACGGTGTTTAGGGAATTTTTCAGTCAGGCTCTTGACACCTTCCCCTTCACAGTGTATAATATAATCACTAATATTCAAAGGAGGGCTGACCTTGTATACACCTGACGAAAGCAGATACAGCAAAATGATCTATAACCGCGTCGGCAAAAGCGGTCTCAAGCTTCCCGCGATTTCCCTCGGACTTTGGCAGAATTTCGGCTTCGGAGGCTCGCTCGAGAACGCTGAGAATATGTGCCGCACCGCCTTCGATCTCGGCATTAACCACTTCGACCTTGCAAATAACTACGGCTCGCCGTACAATGGCTCTGCTGAGGAAAATTTCGGCAAGATCCTCGACCGCGGGCTCCGTCGTTTCCGCGATGAGCTCTGCATCTCCACAAAAGCAGGCTACGAAATGTGGGACGGTCCCTACGGCTGCAAGCACGGAAGCCGCAAGTATCTCATTGCCTCGCTCGACCAGAGCCTCAAACGTATGGGGCTTGACTATGTGGACATCTTCTACCACCATGTTTACGACCCGGAAGCACCTGCGGAGGAAATTGCAGTTGCACTTGACCACACAGTCCGTCAGGGCAAGGCACTGTACGTCGGAGTTTCAAACTACAACAGCGCCCAGACTGCTGAGATACTCGCAATATTCCGCGAGCTCCACACTCCGTTCATCATCAATCAGCCGTCGTTCTCCATGCTCAACCGCTGGGTCGAGGAGGACGGACTTGACAGGATGTGCGAAGAAAATGGGCTCGGACTTGCGGTATTCTCCCCGCTTTACCAGGGCTTCCTCACGGACAGGTATCTCAACGGCATCCCGGCTGATTCCCGCATAGGCAAGGGTAATACATGGATACAGGATCAGCTCACCGAGGCTATGGTGACGAAACTAAACCGTCTCAACGACCTCGCAGGCAGCCGCGGACAGAAGCTCTCGCAGATGGCTATTGCATGGCTGCTCAACAACAAGGCTGTTGCGACCGTGCTTGCAGGCGCAAGCCGTCCGCAGCAGATAATCGACAACGTAGGCGCACTTGATAATCTTACGTTCACTCCAGATGAGATCGCAAAAATAGAAGCAATACTGACTGAATAACCAAACGGGCCGCAGAGACAATTCTCTGCGGCTTAATTTTATGTAATGCTTTCAAGCTTTACACGGAGCTTGCGGATTATCTTCTTTTCAAGCCTGGATATGTATGACTGCGATATGCCGATCTGCTCGGCGACCTCTTTCTGAGTCATTTCCCTGCCGTTGATGAGACCGAACCTCATCTCCATTATCTCACGCTCACGCTCGCACAGTCCGCTCACCGCCGAACGCAGTATTTCGCGCTCCGCCTCGGTCTCGATACCCTTGTTCACGATATCGTCGTCAGTTCCGAGAATATCCGAGAGCAGAAGCTCATTGCCGTCGTAGTCAACGTTCAGCGGCTCGTCGATCGAGAGATCATTGCGGTACTGCGAGGACTTTCGCAGGAACATAAGTATCTCATTCTCGATACAGCGTGAGGCATAGGTCGCAAGTTTGATATTTTTTGTCGGGCAGAACGTCCTGACCGCCTTTATAAGCCCGATAGTCCCGATAGATACAAGGTCCTCTATCCCGATGCCTGTCGATTCAAATTTTTTTGCAATATACACCACAAGTCTGAGATTATGCACGATCAGGCAGTTTCGCGCCTCGGGGTCATTTTCCATGAGCCTGACAAATACCTCCTCTTCCTCCGCCCTTGTAAGCGGCGGAGGAAGCGTGTCCGAGCCGTTGATATAGTCTATCCTCCCCGATAATAAGGCTTTTACTCTGCATAGCATTTTTTTCAGAATATTCATATACTTCTCCTTCCTCTAAAGCCTGAGTAATCTTGGATTGAATATTGCTCCGCCGGAGCTTTTGCCGAGTCCTATCACTGCATCGACTGGTCTTCGCTCGCCGCTCACGGAGTTGAGGATCATCACCTCGTCCGGGCGGAATACGGGGATCACTCCGCTGTCCGAGACCGTCATGCAGGGGATCAGCCTGAATCCCCGCGCCGGCTTATCGCCGTTTTCCGGCAGAATATCGGGAAACCCCGCCGTGTCGCATACTATCACCGGAGAGCCCGAGAAGTAGTCCACAAGGCAGTTGCCTGTATCCGCGATACCGTCAAGGCTGACCACCCTCCCGTGATATCTCACCAGCACACGGTAGCTCCCGCCCGGCGGAGCTTTGTCAAGAAATAACCTGGCAACATACGCAGCCGCATATAGCCCCGCAGTTGTAAGTATAAGTATCAGCAGCGAAAAATCTATGTAGAAGTAAGAGTTCCTGAAGTGCATGAACTCCGGCGCTGCCCATGAATAAACCGCATATACTGTGCCTGCGAGCACGAAATTTGTCCCGAAGAACGCTCCCGTCAGCACTGCAAGCCTTCGTCTGCCGTGATATCCGAACGCCGCAATAACTATGGTGACCGCTGCAAAAATGCGTATCAGAGCTGACATTACTCCCCCGAGCTCCGGAGCAATTATTGTCAGAGAAAACAGGCTCCCATAGGCTGCGGCTGCAGCGCATCTGCTGTTTTTCAGCGGAGAATGGGTCACTCCGGCGGTTATCCGCAGCAGGAAAAAATTCACATAGATATTCAGGACTATCAGCACATCAAGATAGATCGTCTGCAATTCACGGCCTCCTTCCGCCCCCTTGCTACTTGTTATTATATGCCATTGAGGGCGCAGATTATGCCGGAAACGGTCGACAGGCAAGTGCCAAAAATAATATACAAAATTTCTGCCAATCAAGCCGCAGTTTTGAGCGAATACGCTATATTCGGATAAGCCGGCTTCCTTGCGTGAAACCTTGCCGGAGCAGCTCAGCCATAGGCGGGAACAAGCTGAGCTTGCAGAATAAATAAAAACCGCCCATAAGAAGATGACCTTCGTTATGGACGGTTATTGATCCGTGAACGAAATAACGCCTTTACTTCAGAACGGATTCCTGAAGCGTAAAATGCTTCGGCAGGCCGCACTCCATAATGAGATTCGGCTCACCCTGGATCAGCGGCAGGAAATAATCAAGTGCGTTATCGCTTATGTTGTTGCCTGATGAATTTATGTAGCTCTTAGGCAGGAACTTTTCCTTATTTGCGATCTCAGACGCATCGGCAACGTCTATCACTGTGGTATACGGACTTTCGCACACTCTGCGGAACACTACGACCTTTCCGGTATTGCCTTCAAGAGCACAGCGCACACCGGCAGCTCCGATGCTCTCAGCCTCTCTGATGTCTGTTGCCGAGCAAATATGCGATGAGCAGCGCTGCATAACATTTAGCTCGATAGAACGCACTTTGCAGCCGATCTCGCTGCGAACTACGGATTCAAGGTACTTACCTATGCCTGAGAGATACTTGTGACCGAAATTATCAACCACTCCGGACTGAACTCCCTCCGGCACCTCGATACCCTCAGATACCGCGATTATGACAGCCTTGTGCTTAGCCATCTGTCCGCGGACGTCCTTCAGGAACTTGTCTATCGAGAACTTCACCTCAGGCACATAGACCAGATGCGGAGCGGTCTCACCTATCGCGTGCAGGACGGCACTTGAAGCAGTCAGCCAGCCGGCGTGTCTGCCCATGACCTCGACTATCGTCACCGAAGGGATACTGTAAACTGTACTGTCACGGGTGATCTCGCGCATTGTTGCGGCAACATATTTTGCAGCCGAACCAAAGCCGGGAGTATGGTCAGTAACACAAAGGTCATTGTCGATAGTCTTCGGGATCCCGACAACCTTGATATCGAGCTGTTTTTCGGCGAAATACTCCGAGAGCTTGTTTACGGTATCCATTGAATCATTTCCGCCGATATAGAAGAAAGCGCCTATCTGACGCTGTTTCAGCGTACTGACGATCTGCTGGTAGACGGTATCGTCCTCACGCCAGTCAGCGAGCTTGTACCTGCATGAGCCGAGAACAGTGGAAGGAGTCTGTTTAAGCAGCTCCATGTCCTCGTTGGTAGTTATCATCGACTTCATGTCGATGAGGTGGTTCTGGATGATACCCTCGATGCCGTTTATCGAACCGAATATCGCGTCAATTGAGGATTCCTTCAGTGATTCGCGGAACACTCCCACGAGCGAAGCGTTGATCGCACAGGTCGGACCTCCGGACTGTGCAACAGCAATGTTCATCATAATTTTCCCTCTCAATTTTGTCTGTATTCCGGAAATATCCGGGAAACGCCCCGTATCAGCGGAGCGTTTTAAACCTGATCATTTGCCTATCCTCTCGACCTTCATCAGATTGGTAGTACCTGATACGCCGAGCGGAACTCCGGCGGTAATTGCAACAAGGTCGCCGTCCTCGACGAGTCTGTGCTCCTCGGCAGCCTCAACAGCTGCGGCAAACAGGTCGTCCGTATTTGTTTTTTCGTCGATGATGAAGGGTATAACGCCCCAGCTCATGTTCATCTGACGGCATACGACCTCGCTCATCGTACAGCTTATTATCGGGCAGAGCGGACGGTATTTCGAGATAAGTCTTGCAGTCTGTCCGCCGAGCGAAACAGTGATCACAGCCTTTGCGTCAAGGTCATGCGCGGTAGTAACTGTAGCGTGAGCAATAGCCTCAGCGACATTTCCGTCAGGGTTTGAGCTGCGCTTGGAGAACCTTCCCTTGTAGTCAATATTGTTCTCGGTGGTCTCAGCGATGAGAGCCATTGTCTTGACGGTCTCGACCGGGTAAGCGCCTGCGGCAGTTTCGCCGGAGAGCATGATAGCGCTCGTGCCATCGTAGATAGCGTTTGCAACGTCAGTTATCTCCGCACGGGTGGGGCGGGGATTGGTTATCATCGACTCGAGCATCTGGGTAGCTGTAACGACCTGTTTACCCGCATTATAGCCCTTATGGATAAGGGTTTTCTGTATCGCAGGTATCTGCTCGAAGGGTATCTCAACGCCCATATCACCGCGGGCGACCATGATACCGTCAGCAGCCTCGAGGATCTCGTCGATATTCTCAACGCCGTCGGTGTTCTCGATCTTGGCTATGATACGCACATCGAACCATCCGAGGCTCTGGGTGAATTTCCTGAGATAGTTTATATCAGCGGCAGAACGCACAAAGCTTGCCGCGATGAAGTCGAAACCCATTTTTGAGCCGAACTCAAGGTCATCCATATCTCTTTCGCTGAGGTAGGGCATCGAGAGCTTGACGCCGGGGACGTTGATGCCCTTGTTATTGGAGAGCGTACCGCCGTGGATTACGCGGCAAACGATATCGGTCTTGGTGACTTTTTCGGCAAGCAGCTCGATAACGCCGTCGTTAATGAGTATCCGGGTACCCATGCTGACATCGCGGGGCAGCTTCTTGAAGCTAATGCTGCCGACCTCCGCGGTACATGGAACATCCTCGGTGGTGAGGGTATATACATCACCGTCGTGGATCTCAACCGGCTTATTATCGACGAATTTACCGAGCCTGATCTCCGGACCCTTTGTGTCAAGGAGAGTAGCGATCGGGAGGTCGAGCTCCCTGCGGAGCTTTTCGACCTGGCGGAAGCGCTTTTCGTGCGTTTCATAATCTCCGTGGGAGAAGTTGAATCTGGCGACATTCATACCGGCGAGCATTAACTCGCGCATGATATTCTCGTCATCGGTAGCGGGACCGATAGTGCAGACGATCTTGGTTTTTCTCATAATTTAGCCCCCTGTTGAATATTGCTGCATCTGCTCATATTTTCCTGAGCTTTGCGTAATTAGCCATGATCTTTTTGGTACCGACCTTATCAAAGGCGATCTCGAGCATGAAGTCGTTGGAGATAGGACGGACGGAAAGAACAGTTCCCTCGCCGAAAACATTATGTACAACTCTCTCGCCGGCAGTGTATGTATCAGCGGACTTGTTTGCAGGACCTGCGAGTGCCTTGTTACGGGCGAGCTGCTGCTGGAGCGAAGCTGAGTGTACAGCGGTGACAGCCTTGTCCTCTGACTGTGAGAGCTGCTTTTTCATCGCAGCGGCATTGTCGTGCTTCTCGATGAGCTCGCTGCCGATCTCACGCATGAAGCGTGAGGTAATGTTGTGCTGGGTCTGACCGAAAAGCATACGCTGGCTGGCATTGGTGAGGTACAGCTGCTTTTTAGCGCGGGTTATAGCGACATAGGCAAGTCTGCGTTCCTCCTCCATGTCCTCCTCGCTGTCGAAGCTGCGGGAGCTCGGGAAGATACCGTCGTCGAGGCCGATGACGAAGACGTTCTCGTATTCCAGACCCTTTGCGGAATGTACCGTCATGAGGGTAACGCGGTCGTCGGTTGAGTTATCGCGGTCAGCCTCAGAATAGAGAGCGACCTCCTCGAGGAAGCCGCTTAGGTCAGGCTCCTCAGCCTCCTGCATATACTGAACGATCGAGGAGCGGAGCTCCTGAACGTTTTCGATCTTGGTATCGGGATTTTCGAGCGTTTTGAGGTAATCGAGGTAGCCCGTCTTGTCGATGAGTACATCGAAAAATTCGTCAAGCGGAAGGTTTTCGGCCTGCTGCATGAGGAAGTCGAACATCACATAGGCATTTTTGAGCGGTGAGGTCTTTTTCGCAAGCGGAGCATACTCCTCGCAGGTCCTGAGCACCTCGAACGGTGAGAGCTTCAGGTCACGGCTTATCTCCTCTATGAGGGTGACGGTGTTATCGCCGATGCCGCGCTTGGGCTCGTTGATTATCCTGCGGAAGCGCAGGAGATCATTGGGGTTATTGATGAAGGCAAGGTATGAGGTGACGTCCTTGATCTCCTTGCGGTCGAAGAATCGCATACCGCCGTAGACCTTGTAGGGGATCCCGGACCTGACGAGTGCGCGCTCGATAACGTTTGACTGTGCGTTCATGCGGTAGAGAACGGCATTGTCCGAATATTTTCCGGTCTGCTTATAGCCGGAGAGGATAGTATCGGCGACGAATCTCGCCTCATCGTTCTCATCGACAGCCTTGTACCAGTATATCTTGCCGCCCTTGTCACCGGCGGTCCAGAGTGTCTTGGACTTTCTGCCCTGATTGTTGGAAATAACGGAATTTGCGGCATCAAGGATAGTCTGTGTCGAGCGGTAATTCTGCTCAAGGCGGATCACCTTAGCGCCCTCGAACTGTTTTTCAAAGCCGAGGATATTCTCGATATTAGCGCCGCGGAACTTGTAGATGCTCTGGTCGTCGTCGCCGACAACGCAGAGGTTTCCGTGACCCTCTGAGAGCAGTGAAACAAGCCTGAACTGAACGTGGTTAGTGTCCTGATACTCGTCCACCATTATGTATTTATAGCGGTTCTGATACTTCCGGAGCACCTCTGGGAACTTCTCGAACAGCTCTACCGTGAGGCAGAGTATGTCATCGAAGTCAACGGCATTTGCGGCAAGGAGGCTTTCCTGATAGCGGCGGTAGATGCGCGCGATGGTTTTTTTGCGGTAGTCCATGCCAGCGTCAGCCTTCATCTGAGCGGGATCGGTCATTTTGTCCTTGGCGAAGCTTATCTCGCTGAGTACAGCACGCGGGGCGAGCTGTTTTTCGGAAATATCGAGCTCAGCCATAATGTTCTTTATGAGCCGCTGGCTGTCGTCGGAGTCGTATATCGTAAAGCTCTGACCGTAGCCGAGAGCCCCTATCTCGCTGCGGAGTATCCTCACGCAGGCTGAGTGGAAGGTAGAGGCATTGATATTCATGCCTTCCTCGCCGAGCAGAGCGGAAAGGCGTTCCCTGAGCTCACCGGCAGCCTTATTTGTAAAGGTTATAGCAAGTATATTCCACGGCTTTACCGGATCGACGGCAACGATGTCCCTGAGGGTATCGAAATCGTCAGTCCTGCCCTCGGCATAGTCGCAGAGGAAGGCGATATCATCGCTGTTTCCGGTACGCGAGGTATCAGAATAAGCGCTGCCGAAGTTTATCATATTGGCGATACGGTTGACAATGACGGTAGTTTTTCCGCTTCCGGCGCCTGCGAGCACAAGAACGGGACCGTTCACAGTGAAAACGGCTTCCTGCTGCATATCATTCATCCGGCTGAAATATTTTTTCAGCGCAGCGCGTTTAGCTTCGTCGTAAGAAATACTGCTCATAACAAATCTCCAATTAATGAAAAATTTCCCGGCGCGATCAGGTGCCGGCTGTTTTCTTATGTATAAATAATATCCTTAGTATATATTATATCACATTTCCGGACGTTTGAAAAGTCCAAATAAATTATTTTTCATTTAATTATATACTTCAAAAACTAAGGGCAGCAAATAGCTGCCCTGATTAGCTTTAGGGATCACCTTATACATTAGCGAAAGCCTGTCTGAGATCATCAAGGATGTCGTCGATATTCTCCAGGCCGACGGAAAGTCTGATGAGGCCGCCGTTGATGCCGGCAGCGACGAGCTGTTCGTCAGTAAGCTGGCGGTGAGTAGCACTTGCGGGGTGAAGCACACAGGTGCGGATATCAGCAACATGTACCTCGTTTGAAGCAAGTTTAAGCGAATCCATGAACTTCACAGCGGTGTCTCTGCCGCCCTTGATAACGAACGATATAACGCCGCTTGTACCGCCGGGGAGATATTTCTGAGCGAGATCGTGATACTTGCTGCTCTTGAGTGCAGGGTAGTTCACTGATTCGACCTTGTCGTTCGCTTCAAGGAACTGGGCAACGGTGAGTGCATTCTGGCAGTAGCGCTCCATGCGTATCGGGAGCGTCTCCAGGCCGAGATTGAGGTAGAAGGCAGACTGAGCTGACGGATAGCAGCCGAAATCTCTCATGAGCTGCATCCTTGCCTTTATGATATAAGCAGCCTTGCCGTAAGCCTTTGTATAAATGGTGCCGTGGTAGCTCTCGTCAGGCTCGGTGAACTCTGGGAACTTGCCGTTTGTCCAGTCGAAGTTTCCGCTGTCAACGATAACACCGCCGCCCTGCACAGCGTGACCGTCCATATACTTCGTGGTAGAGTGAACAATGATATCAGCACCGAAATCGAACGGACGGCAGAGCACAGGTGTAGGGAAGGTATTGTCGATGATGAGCGGAACGCCGTTGTCGTGAGCGATCTTGGCAAACTTTTCGATATCGAATACCGAAAGAGCGGGATTAGCGAGAGTTTCGCCGAAAACAGCCTTTGTATTGGGCTTGAAGGCAGCTCTGATCTTGTCCTCGGGGTCATCGGCGTTGACGAAGATGCACTCTATGCCGAGCTTTTTGAGTGTATAAGCAAAGAGGTTGATCGTACCGCCGTAGATAGTGGCAGCGGAAATGAAGCTGTCGCCCGCCTTCAGGATATTGAGGAGCGAGAGCAGGGATGCTGCCTGACCGCTGGAGGTACACATAGCACCGATACCGCCCTCGAGAGCAGCGATCTTTTCCTCAACAGCCATAACCGTTGGGTTCTCAAAGCGGGAGTAGATCAGGCTCTTGGTGGGGTCGTCAAAAACAGCAGCAACATCGTCAGTCGAGTCGTAAACGTAGGTAGTGCTCTGGACTATCGGAACGACTCTGGGCTCTGTATTCTTGGGTGTATAGCCTGAGTGCAGGCATTTTGTTTCGATTTTCATGTTAAACCTCCATATGATCATTTACGCAAGAAGCGTACTTTATAATTATACCACAAATATCTGTATTGTCAAGTAAATTAATGCTGCTGAAGGACTTTGCCGTCAGACAAACCTGCTGCTTCAGTTATCGTCCTTGCGAGCTCCTCACTGTTGCCGAACGGACCGCGCCTGTATTCCGTATTATTTGCAGTAATGGCGACCGAGCCGTCTTCAGTTGTCCTGACAGACGAAATGTCCCTCATGGGAAGCTCAACGCCGCCGTTCAGCCGGACGGAGTGCTCATAAACTCTGATATAGCCGTTTCCTCTGTTTGATACGGCTTTTGTCACTGTTAAGACGACGGCGTACAGTATGCCAAAAAGGAAGATATAAACTACAATGGCAATAAAGTTGACTAAAGCATACGGAGCGAGGAAGCTCTTATCGTCCTTTTTTATTTCCCTGATAGTTTTCTTCTTGCTCCAGCCGTTTATGATGCCCTTAGCTATGATAATTTTCGGCTCAGGCGCGAGAAAACTGGAGTATTTCTTTTTCGCCTGCGCGAGGAGGTAGTCATTCTCTTTTTTGTAATTATGCGGGTCGTTCCGGGAGTAAGAGTAAATACCAAGGGTAAGAAAATCGAGGAGCACATCGTTTGCCGCAGAGT
>CAMOXW010000070.1 GCA_946629405.1 uncultured Ruminococcus sp. | reverse complement strand
TTATTCACAACCAGTTATTCAAGCTGGGACGAAAATAGGATACATTATAAAGTTTTATCATACTACAATGTCCGACACTGCTGAGAATTTCATTTCATATGTAATGTTCGACAAGCACAAGGTAGGCAAAAGGCTCAACGTTCCGCCTCAAGGCAGCAAGAGTAAAGATGAACTTTGCGAAAAGTTGGTCGAGACTCTGATTATTGAGAAAGCAGAGGAAGCAGAACCAATTGAGATAGGAGTTAAGCAAGGATGGTGTTTACTCTCTGAAATCAATGCTTTATGGGAATCGCGTAGGAAATACCCAACGGTGCTACAAAATATAATCCCAGAGAGCATCGCTGGCCGTGAAACACCGAGAATCAGAAAGGCTCTATTTAAAAAGGAACACAGTTGGGACAGAGCATTTAATGAGATATTCGACACTTGGCCTGATCTTAAAGTTCCATTCCTCATTCGTGAATCAAGCTATATGCTTACATTCTCGGGAAAGTATGGCATTTCTTTCAATCAGATCATTAACTTTAAAAATACCGATATGGCAGACAGTTCACTGTGGACTGCAATGTTTGATAACGTAAGTTACGGTCACGGTTCAGTACTCTCACTGAGCAGTGCAAAGAATATCGAACGTGCAAGCAAGCTGCTGAATGATTCGGTTCTTCTTGTTGTTGATGATACAAATCCCGATGAATCTAAAAAACGTGAAGATACGATAGAAGTTCTTCAGCGTAGGGCACTCGACAGCAAATCTGACTTCTGTCAAGTACCCGTTGTTGTGTCATGCCATGCATCTACTCAGATGCGTCCGGATCTGTATATTGATTTCTCAGGCTATGATGGTAGCTACGATATCAGTCAGGCAGTTCTGACGGAGGTATTGGAGTCGCACGATACCAGACTCATCGAAAGGATTCAGAAGGAGTATTGTGAGTTTATCGAGCTTTTTAATGCAAATATCGAAGAAATCTCTAAACAAACTCCGTATATGATTCCTGCTCAACGCAGAAATGCTTACTATATACTCGTAGCTACCATGCGGACATATGATGAATTCTTCGGCGTGTTCTTCGGTGAGGAAACAGAATATCAAGTAATAGATATTCTTAGTAACTATAACGAAGTCGGGGAAAGTAACGATGAGCTGCTGCTCACTCTTCTAGGCAACTGCTTGAATGAGGAGATAGGCAACGGGCGGTATCGTTATATCAGACGCACAAAATATATCATCATTGACACGGGAACATACACGGTTATCGTTGACGATGATTATATATACTTTGAGACGGAGCTCATAAAGGAACTTGCTCGCAGTAAATTGAAACTCCGGAGCGTCAACACGCTTACGGATGCAATAAATGCAAGCGGTTGCCTTAATATCAACGATCACAATAGCAAGTGTTACCGGTTTCATGTTCAAAATTCCGATGGTGAACCGTATATGCTGTATACCTACGGTTTCAGCAAGAAGTTGATCAACGCTGAAAATCGCAAAAGACTGGAACTTGCCGATTATCAGAAGTATCTTCTCGAATACAGCGAGATGGCACAAAACGAGCTTCTTCCGCTTGGGATAACAGCAGACGGCAGATATGTCGGCAAGAACATCTCGTTCGGCAATAAGTCAAATGATCATGTTTTTATAACAGGCCAAAGCGGAAAGGGAAAGTCTTTCTGTGCCACGAATCTGCTTCCTTTGTTAGCAATGCTCGGGAGCAGGATGCTGGTTTTTGATGTAAGCGACTCCTTCACTCGTGACGAAGTCCTTAGAGCGCTGCCAGAAGAGGTAGTCAACGCCCTATTCGAGTTCATTGATGTAGCGGATGAAAAAAAGAAGCTACCAGTAAACCTTTTGTTTGTCGGCGACTGTTCCGGACTTCCGGCAAAGAAACGCCGCATAGTTGGCTTTATAAAGGCTATTGCAGGCAAACTCGATAAAGACGAATCTCGGACGCTTACAGGAATTATTTCGGAAATGCTGAAGCGGCAGTCAACTGTTACTTCAATTACTACCGAAATGCTCCGCAACGCCCTTAAAAGAGGCGGTAAGGTTGGAAATTATGTTTATAGTCTCGTCAACTCTACGCTTGACGATATCGACACTATCGGGTTCGAGGAGCAGGGATGGAGCGGCTTCTTTGAGAATACAAAGAAGATTCCGGTTCTATACTTGGGAAACGAATCTGGTGATAAAGTTCACTCTCTGCTTGACGCAATGATATCGTCGGCTTTCGAATGGCAACGCGACCATGATACGGCTCCGCTAACAGTAGTAGTGGACGAAATCAAAGATCAAAATTTCACGGAGGGAAGCCCTCTGCACACGATACTCACTCAAGGCAGAAAATTCCATACGAAGTTCGTAGGTATGACACAACACTATATCTCAACAACCAGTCATGCTATCGATGTAGCTAAAGAGGCAGGTATAAAGATATTCTTCAAGCCTGCTAAATCACTCGAACGTATAGCTACCGAGTTGGGATATAAGAACCCTGTGGACGCTGGCTTCGGCTCCATGGGAATCGGAGATATTATACTCAGCGCTGAGCTGTTCAACAAGGTAGATGGGGTGAACGAGCCTGTGGTTATACACGCAAAGGCTATCAAGTTCATCGACACTCCGCAATTTGAAAAGTTCAAGAAGGAGTATGGCATAGCATAAGGTAGTATCAGCGGCGCCCTTATGGGCGCTACCTACATATATTATATGACAAACAACCGAGCAGGTCAAGTACCTCTCTCAGAAAGGAGTAATATTATGAAAAAGAACACAAATTCAGCGTCCGGCCCAGATGGACATATAACCCCATACATACCTAAAGCTACCAAGCAGGAGATACACGCAGCGCTCAAGCTTGTGGAACTCCTTCATTCGCAGGGAGAGATACCGCAGCACGTTTACCGCAACATCTGTAATGATTATTACGGTAAGGGTATTGACATAACCCCAAATGCGTGGTATACTGTCACTACACCAAGATTGGATGCGGTGATATGACAGACTATAATTCGACAGCTGATTTAAGAAACGTCGTTATATATGCAAGAGTATCCACGGAGCACGAGGCTCAACTCTCTGCGTTGGAGAACCAGATTGACTGGTACAAGCCGCTGCTTGAACAGCATCCGGAATGGAACCTAGTTCACAGCTATGTGGATGAAGGTATAACAGGAACATCCGCCAACAAGCGCCCGCAGTTCATGCGGATGCTTGCTGACGCTAATAACGGCGAATTTGATTTGATACTTACCCGTGAGGTATCACGTTTTGCACGTAACACAGTAGACACCTTGCAGTATACACGCAAGCTAAAGGCAATAGGTGTTGAGGTATTCTTCATTAATGACAACATTAAGACATTCGACGGTGACGGTGAGCTTCGTCTGACGATCATGGCGACACTTGCACAGGACGAGAGCCGTAAAACCTCTATCCGAGTGAAAAGCGGTCAGCAGACCTCTATGGAGAACGGCACTTTTTACGGCAACGGTAATATTCTCGGCTACGATCGTGTGGGCAAGGAAATGGTTATCAACCCGGAGCAGGCTCATACAGTACGTAAGATCTATAACTGGTTCCTCGACGGTATGGGGATTCGTCAAATTCAGTTCAGGCTTGAACAAGAAGGTGTCCTTACAGCTATGGGTAAAACTCGTTGGT
>CAMOXW010000069.1 GCA_946629405.1 uncultured Ruminococcus sp. | reverse complement strand
AATGAAAGTGCGTGAGAAGTGTGTCAGGGACTTCATTAACAACGCAAAGCAGTACACGGAGATACGCAAGCTCACTCCCGAGATACTTAAGACCTTCATCTCACGCATCGAGGTCTACGAGAAGGCAGTCAAGCATTCAAGGACCTGCGGAAATCACATCGTCATCTGCTTCACATTCTCGGCTGACAAGGCGATAGTGATTGACAGAGTAATAAACGAAAACGGCGAAATACAGTTATTTTAACGACAAAAATCTCCGAGGGGACTATCCCTCGGAGATATCATAAATATTATTGTTCGTTAAGAAACGTGAGCTAATTACCGGGACGCTTTTTTTGAATCAATAACTGTCGGGAGAAGCCTTGCTTCAGGAAGTCTCCCGCCTCAGGAACGACGAAATGTTTATTTGAAGTAATCCACGCCTGACTGGAAGATCTTTTGATCCTTTTCGCCGGGAACGTTCTTGGCAATGAAGCTGCCGATACGCTCGGAGTGGCCCATTTTGCCGAGTACACGTCCATCGGGCGAGGTTATACCCTCGATCGCCTCGACGGAAGTATTGGGATTATAGCGTATATCCATAGTCGGAGCGCCGGTAAGGTCAACGTACTGAGTAGCGATCTGACCGTTCTTAGCCATCTGCTGTATCAGGCTCGCGGGAGCAACGAAGCGGCCCTCGCCGTGGGATATCGGGATAGTGTGGATATCGCCGACCTCGCAGCCGTAAAGCCACGGGCTCTTGTTGGAAGCGATGCGGGTATTGACCATCATCGACTGGTGACGCGCGATAGTATTGAAAGTCAGCGTAGGCGAATCGTCACGCATATCTATTATCTCGCCAAAAGGAACAAGTCCGAGCTTTATGAGCGCCTGGAAGCCGTTGCAGATACCGAGCATAAGACCGTCGCGATTTCTGAGGAGGTCGTGTACGGCATCCTTGATCTTGGGATTGCGGAAGAATGCTGTGATGAACTTGCCGCTTCCCTCTGGCTCGTCGCCGCCCGAGAAGCCGCCGGGTATCATGATTATCTGGGAATGCCTGATCGCTCTCTCGAAGTAGCTTACAGATTCCTCGATATCGCCTGCGGAGAGGTTGCGGATAACGACTGTTTCCGTCTTTGCACCGGCTCTTTCAAAAGCACGCGCTGTGTCGTACTCGCAGTTCGTACCGGGGAAAACCGGGATAAGCACTCTCGGCTGAGCAGCCTTGATAGAGGCAGTGAGGTGGAGCCTGTCTGTATTGGAATAAACCTCCGGTGTAGCGTCGGTTGTCTTTATACGGCACGGGAATACCGGCTCGAGCTTGCCCTCCCATACTCGCTGGAGGCTGTCGAGGCTGACGGTATAGTCCATAGTGGATATCTTGTAATCCGGGAGCGTGCGTCCGATGACATTCTCGCCCTCCTGAGCGCTGCCGATGAGCTCGATGATGAAGCTGCCGTAGCAAGGTCTGAAGAGCTGCTTTGCGGAAAGTCTTGTACTGAACTCGAAGCCGAGCTTGTTGCCGAAGCACATTTTTGCGATACCCTCAGCGATACCGCCGTAGCCGAGCGTCCATGCTGCATTGGCTCTGCCGTCAGCGATTATCTTCTCGACCTTCTCAAAGCAGGAGCGGATGCTGTCGAATACCGGCAGACCATTCTCGTCGTATTCGGGGGTAATGAGGATGACCTCGGAATTTCCTGTCTTGAATTCTGTTGAAACTATCTTGTCAGCCTTTGCAGTAGATACCGCGAAGGAAACGAGCGTAGGCGGAACGTCGATATTCTCGAAGGTACCGGACATCGAGTCCTTACCGCCTATAGAACCGCAGCCGAGCTCGAGCTGAGCCTTGAATGCTCCGAGAAGGGCAGCCATAGGCTTGCCCCAGCGGCGGGGGTCATTCTGAGTGCGCTCGAAGTATTCCTGGAAGGTGAGCCAGCACTTCTTATAGGTACCGCCGGCAGCAACTACCTTAGCGATAGATTCAACGACAGCGAGCATAGCGCCGTGGTAAGGCGATTTCTCGGAAATATCAGGATTATAGCCCCAGCCCATGAGCGAGCAGGTATTTGTCTCACCGGTGAGAACGGGTATCTTAGCAGCCATAGCCTGCGAGGGAGTCATCTGGTAAGCGCCGCCGTAGGGCATGAGTACCGTGCCGGCGCCGATAGTGGAGTCGAACTTCTCAACAAGTCCCTTCTGTGAGCATACATTGAGGTTAGCCATGAGCTCAGTCCACGATTCAGCGCTGTCGGAGGGCTCATCATCTGCGCTTCCGGCAGGAGCCTCGACCTCGATGTCGGTAAACTTCGGAGCACCGTTGGAGTTGAGGAATTCGCGTGAAAGGTCAACAATGGTATTGCCGTTCCAGTTCATCTTCAGGCGCGGCTCGTCAACAACGTCAGCCACAATGGTAGCCTCGAGGTTCTCGCGTGCAGCCTCCTCCATGAACTTGTCAACATCCTCAGGAGCAACTACAACAGCCATTCTCTCCTGAGACTCGGAAATAGCTATCTCAGTGCCGTCCAGACCGTCGTACTTCTTGGGAACGGCATTGAGGTTGATGATAAGGCCGTCGGTAAGCTCGCCTATAGCAACGGAAACGCCGCCTGCACCGAAGTCATTGCAGCGCTTGATGAGCTTAGTTACCTCGGGATTGCGGAAAAGCCTCTGCAGCTTTCTCTCCTCGGGCGGATTGCCCTTCTGAACCTCTGCACCGCAGCTTTCGAGGGATTCGAGGGTATGTGACTTGGATGAGCCTGTAGCGCCGCCGCAGCCGTCACGGCCTGTCTTTCCGCCGAGAAGGATAACAACATCGCCTGCAACAGGGCGTTCTCTCCTGATATTCTCAGCCGGAGCAGCGCCGAGAACTGCGCCTATCTCCATTCTCTTGGCGACGTATCCGGGGTGGTATACCTCAGCAACGTGACCGGTAGCAAGTCCTATCTGGTTGCCGTAGGAGCTGTATCCGTTGGCAGCGCCGACAGTGATCTTTCTCTGGGGGAGCTTGCCCTTTATAGTGTCCTCAACAGGAACGAGCGGGTTTGCAGCACCGGTAACACGCATTGCCTGATAAACATATGAACGTCCGGAAAGCGGGTCGCGGATAGCACCTCCGGGGCAGGGAGCAGCGCCGCCGAAGGGCTCTATCTCTGTGGGGTGGTTGTGGGTCTCGTTCTTGAACATGAGAATCCAGTCCTCGAGCTTACCGTCGATATCGACCTTTATCTTGACTGAGCAGGCATTGATCTCCTCGGACTCATCGAGGTCGGGGAGAAGTCCGTCAGCCTTGAGCTTCTTTGCGGCAAGAGTACCGATATCCATAAGTGTTACGGGGCGGTCAGTCCTGCCGAGCTCCTCGCGGACATTGAGGTACATATCGTAGGTATCCTTAATGTAAGGTGTCTTTATGTCAACTTTTTCAACATTGGTGAGGAAGGTGGTATGGCGGCAGTGGTCAGACCAATATGTATCTATCATCCTTATCTCGGTGATAGTAGGATCACGGTGTTCCTCATTGCGGAAATATTCCTGACAGAACTTTATATCGTCATAGTCCATAGCGAGTCCGAACTTGTCCACAAAGGCGTGAAGACCTATCGCATTGAGCTTTGTGAAGCCCTCGAGGGTCTCAACAGTCGTAGGGATCTCGTAGTTTGTATCGAGGGTCTTTACAGTTTCGAGCGAAGCCTCACGGCTCTCAACGGGGTTGATGATATAGTGCTTGAGCCTCTCGAATTCCTCGTCGGTAAGATGACCTGAAACTATATAGACCCTTGCGTTTCTCACGCGGCAGCGTTCGCCCTGACGGAGTATCTGGATGCACTGCTCGCAGCTGTCAGCTCTCTGGTCGAACTGACCGGGGAGGTACTCAACGGCGAAAATACGGTCGGTCTCGCCTGTTCTGGGCATTTCATTGTAGACCAGATCAACGGCAGGCTCAGAGAAAACTGTGCTTATTGCAGCCTTGAAGTCCTCCTCGCTGAGCTTGTCAGCATCATAGCGGTTGAGGATCCTCAGACCTGTTAGATCGAGTCTCAGGGCGGTTCTGACATCGCTTAACACGGACTGTGCTTCCACGGCGAACTCAGGTTTCTTTTCAACGTAAATTCTGAATACGGACATACTTATCTCCAATCTGACCGGACGGCAGGCATCCGCCGTTCAGTCCATAATATTGTCATCAGCAATTCTGCCGGTGCAGTGATCGTGACCGGCTACTTCTATTATAACACTAATTATCCGATTACGCAAACTTTTTTCAGGATTTTTTCGAGAAATTTTTACGAGGGTCATATCAGGAGCGTGTCCCTGGTGGAAATCGGGAGAATTCTCGCGCTCAAAAAGCACCGGGACAGTGCGCCCGACGAGGCTTCTCAGGTAATTCTCCCTCGCCTCGTCTGCGGCAGCAGTCATCCGCCGCCAGCGGTCGGTCTTGACGCTCTCGCTTATCTGACCGGGCATTTTATCGGCAGGAGTGCCGGGTCTGCGTGAGTAGCGGAAGACGTGGACCTTTGAGAAGCCGACCCTTTTTACGAAGCTGACCGACTGTGCGAAGTCCTCCTCGGACTCCTGCGGGAAGCCGACCATAACGTCCGTGGTGAACGTACACTCTGGGAAGAAGCGGCGGATCCTCTCCGTCAGCTCAAAATACTCCTCTGCGGTATAATGGCGGCTCATTGCTTTGAGTGTCCGGGAGCAGCCGCTCTGGAGAGATAGGTGGAACTGCGGGCACATTTCCGGGAGTGCGGCAAGTCTTTCAAGCTGACCGTCCGTCATCATCTCGGGTTCAAGAGAGCTGAGCCTTACCCGATCAATGCCCGGAATACCGGCAACTGCTTCGGCAGCGTCCGCAAGGGAAAGTCCCCACTCCGCGCCGTAGAAGGCAAGATTGATACCCGACAGAACGATCTCCTTAACGCCGTTCGCAGCGATCTCCGAGGCTTCCTCGCGGAGCAGATCAAGAGGCTTTGAGCGGCATCTTCCTCTTGCATACGGGATTATGCAGTAGGTACAGAAGCGGTCGCAGCCGTCCTGAATTTTCACGAAGGCTCGGGTATTGTCCTCGTACCGCGTACACTTCATAGGCTCAAAGATCTCTCCCCTGCTGTGCTGCGGGAGCCATATCCTCCGCCGGCGTTCACTGAGAAAGTCCTCGACCATAGCGGGGATGAGTCCCCTGTCCTTTGTGCCGCAGATTATATCGGCAGCGCCGAGCTTTGCTGCGCCCTCCGGGTCAGCCTGAGGGTAGCAGCCGGTCAGAACTATCGCAGAATCGGGATATTCCGATCTTGCACGCCTCAGCGCTGTAAACACACGGCTGTCACCTGAAGCCGTGACGGTACACGAATTGATAATGACGGCATCGCAGCAGCCCTCAGAGACAGTTTCCCAGCCGCGCTGACGGAAAAGCTCCTTCAGGCACTCGCTCTCATAGTGATTGACCTTGCAGCCGAAAGTCATAAATAATACTTTATACATATTTCACCTTATTATCACACGAAGAACTCATAATTTTCATAAGCAATTTGCACAAATTTCACACAGTATTTTTATGCAGTCTAAATAGTTATCCGCTATTAATAAAATTTGCGCCTTTCACGGCTAATCATTTATACTAAATTGACGAATTTGCGGTAAACGGCTTGACAATGGGGGGTATTAATGTTATTATATAGTTGCGGTAAGGCCATACCGCAAAAGAAAGAAATAAATAAGAAAAAACGCGCAATAACACAGGAGGTAAGAATATGACTAAGACAACTGTATTTTTACAGACGATCAACGACGTGAAGGACTTTGTCACGATCGTTATGCACTACGACTTTGATATCGACCTCGTTTCCGGAAGATATGCCGTAGATGCAAAGTCCATAATGGGTATTTTCAGCCTCGACCTTTCAAAGCCTATCCAGCTCAACGCTCACACCGACGATGCTGAACAGTTCCTCAAGGACATCGAAAAGTTCATCGTAAAGTAAGTCAAAGCAAAAGGACTGCTGCACACTGCGGCAGTCCTTTTTATTATACCTTATCAGTCCCAGTCTTTCTTATTGAAGCGGTGGAAGAACTTCCTTACCGGGTTTGTGACCCTGATACCCTCGAAGTAGTGAAGAAGGATATCCTGATTGCAGCCGGCATCCTTCAGCTTGCTGAAATAGTCCTTGAACTGGTCGATCTTCATGCCGCAGTTCGCCTCGAGCTTTATGTCCTTGTCAGCGAAAACAACAGCGCCGTATACCGGGACGTTGTCATATCCGCCCTTTTTGAGGTGGTGGGTAACGTTGTCGATATGTGTCTTGTTCTGGAGCTCGGGGTTATAGAGCTTGTGGGTGATCTCGCCCATTTTGTGTTCAAGCTTCTTACCCTTTCCGGAAACTGTACCGGAGATCCCCTTTGTCTCAACAACGAGCACGCCGAACCGTCCGAAAACAAGGTGGTCTATCTCGCAGGTCTTGCGGTAGAGTGGGAGGAAGACGTTGTTCATGATACGCACATTATCATTTTTTCCGAGCTTTTTGATGATACCGGCGACCTTGCGCTCAGCAGCTCTGCCTTTGCGCTTGCCCTTGCTGAAATGGGTGAGCAGGGTGACTATAAAGAGAATTGCAACGAGAACGCCTATGATAATGAGTATAGTTTTAGTTTCCATAATTTTCTCCTGATTTACTGAATAATTCAGAAATATAAAGCAATAATACTATCAGACGCGAAAGCGTCGCAAAATCCCTGACAAAGAGGTGTTCTCCATGTGGAACAAGTTAGCTCTCATTCTTCTGATAATCGGAGGGATAAACTGGGGTTTGGTAGGAATATTTGAACTTGACATCATAGCATGGCTCTTTGGCGGCTCGGCAGCGATCGTTAGCAGGGCGCTCTATATACTTGTAGCGCTCTCAGCTGTGTGGTGCATATCGCTCTTATTCAAGAGCGACGAAGAGCTTGCATACGATACAAGTTCAAACCGGTAACCCCGATAAGCGCGCTCCGAGATGCCGTGGAGCGGCTTTTACATAGCAGCAGCATATTATGTCACATAAAAAAGCAAAGGGAGGCAATACTGCCTCCCTTTATTACGATCAATCGCTAACATAAGGAAGCAGAGCGATGTGTCTTGCTCTCTTGATAGCAACTGTAAGTTCACGCTGATGAAAAGCGCAGGTACCGGTAACGCGTCTGGGAAGTATCTTAGCTCTCTCAGTCATGCACTTTCTGAGCTT